>JAFXDL010000110.1 GCA_017516265.1 Bacteroidaceae bacterium | reverse complement strand
GGTTAATGATTCTGTTTTTGTTTTGTCGCTTTTCTGCCCCCTTCGCCCCTTTGTTCCCCTTCGATTGTTGTGCCGGCTTCAACAATGTGTGATTAGGGAGTATCAAGTTCTGCAGCACTATCTACTCCCCTCCCTTGTGGAGGGGCAGGGGGAGGGTCTGCTACTGCAAAGATACTACATCCGAAGGGCGGTTTGCAACTTTCCGTGCCACTCAATTTGAAGTTAACAATCGTTAGTTTGCAATATGTTGAATATGAGCGATTAATCAAAAATCCATTGCGGACTTTTTAAGGTATAATCCAAAATTTATGATTGGAGAATAAAACTACTCTACACATCAAAACTTTACTTGAACAACTGAATACATAACAAGGGAAGAAACACTGATTTTCTTACTCTGTCTAAGAAAAAAAAATGTTGGGTAGGGTAAAATTTTCGTGAGTTATAATCCCCCCAAAAAAATAGCCAATGTAGTCAGATAGTCAGATAGTCAGTTGTTTTGCCGTAGTGACAAAATGTACCAAAATAGTGTAAATTAAATTTTATTATATATATTAATATATATAATAAAGTTCTTTTTTCAAGTTTTTTTAAATAGAGGGAAGCCCCCAAAAATAACTGACTATCTGACTATCTGACTATGCTATCCTGAAAAAGTTGACTCCTTTTCCTAATGGAAGTTTACTTTTGTACGGCTTGGTTGACTTTCCCTTGAAAACAAATTTCTTTATTTTGTTTTGCAGTGCAATATCTTTTCTTTAACTTTGCAGAATCAACAGAAAATCATTTCACCATGAACGGAATAAAAACAGGAAACATCGTAAGATTTAGGGATGTAGTGGATGCAGGCGACGAGAATGCCCGCTTCCTTGTACTCGACGACTACGGCACAGACAGTGCGAAGTGCCACGTAAAGCAGTTGGCTACCGGCCTTCCGCTTGAACCCACGTTTGTGTACTTGAAGAGTGATTTGGTGGTTGTGGAGTGAAAACTGAAAGAAGTGATAAATATTATATAAGCATGGATGAAATACAAAAAAAGTCAATTATTGAAAGTGGGAAATCATATTTTCGTGAAAATATCATCCCCAACCATATAAGAAATCTGCAAAATCTAAAATTGAAAGATTTTAGCATAAATCCTTTTTTGGTAAACTATTTGGCATCATTCCTATGTGGAAATACAGAACCACGTTCATTGGCAAAAGCCTTGTTGTACCCGCGCATATTGGGAACTAGTATAAACACTAGTTTTGGACAAAATATTCAGATTTTCATATCCAATTTGGCTGAAGTTGCAGGTAGCGCTTCTGGTATTGATGGTATTGATATTGAATTTATAGATGCACTTGATGGAAGAAAAAAATATTGTCAGTGTAAAGCGGGACCCAATACGATTAACCATGATGATGTAGCGACTATTATGGGACATTTTACACACCTTCAGAATAAGGCTCGCCTTGACCGATTGCCCATTCAGATAAACGATATGATTGTAGGTGTGCTGTATGGTGAAAAAACTGAATTATCAGGAAATTATAAAAATATAGACAAAACTTGTCCTGTTTATTGTGGCTCAGAATTTTGGGAGCATTTGACAGGAGATTCACATTTTTATTATCGGTTAGCGAAAGCTTTTGGTGAGGTTGTAGAAGAGGATGGAATTGATGGCAGTACAATGATTCTTCAAAAAATAGATGAACTAGCCGAAGAAATAACAAATAAAGGAGGCTTTTAATGGTGACATTTTTATCAGCCACCAACTTGGCTGACATTCTTGGTACCTCTTTCGCTACCGTACAAAAGTGGGGAGAAATGGGTGTATATCCTTATCGTAAGAACGAACAGGGCAAAGAGGGCTTTTATATGGAAGATTTGACCGAAATTCCTTCTGTTCGCTCTATGCTCGAAACACGATGGGAGGAAGAGGCACATGCAACACCGCTTCGCGACTTTACGTCCGTAGAACTTTTTGCTGGTGCGGGTGGCTTGGCCTTGGGTATGCATTTGGCTGGTTTCAAGCATGTTTTGTTAAACGAAATGGATGAAATGGCTTGTCAGACATTGCGCCGCAATCGTCCTGAATGGAACGTATTGGAGGGTGATGTACACAAAGTGGATTTCACTCCGTTGCGAGACAAAGTGGATTTTCTTTCAGGAGGATTCCCCTGTCAGGCATTCTCTTATGCGGGCAAAAAAGGAGGATTGAATGACACGCGCGGCACTTTGTTTTTTGAACTTGCCCGTGCGGTCAATGAAATACGTCCCAAGGTGTTTTTAGGCGAGAATGTGAAGGGGTTACTTTCGCACGATGATGGCAAGACACTTGAAATAATCCGTTCGGCCATCGCCGAATTGGGGTACACATTGGTAGAGCCGCGTGTCTTGAAGGCTATCATGTACAAAGTCCCCCAAAAGCGTGAACGTCTGATATTGGTTGCTATCCGTAATGATATAGCCGAACAAGTAGCATTCCGTTGGCCGGATCCATATAAGCGGGTAATGACTTTGCGTGACGCTTTCTACAAAGGTGATTTGTATTCTACGGATGTGCCCGTATCTGACGGACAAGCCTATCCGGAAAAGAAAAAACGCGTGATGGCCATGGTTCCTGAAGGTGGCGACTGGCGTGACCTTCCTGTAGAGGTTCAGAAGGAATACATGGGTGGTAGTTTTTATCTTGGTGGAGGAAAGACGGGAATGGCTCGACGATTGTCACTTGATGAACCTTCGTTGACACTCACTTGTGCCCCTGCACAGAAGCAGACGGAACGTTGCCATCCTATAGAAACTCGTCCGCTGACAGTACGCGAATATGCCCGCATACAAACTTTCCCTGATGAATGGCTATTCGAAGGGAATCTCACTGCACAATACAAGCAGATAGGTAACGCAGTACCTGTGAATCTTTCGTATGCCATTGGGCGCTCGCTCATTCGCTTATTTAACGAGATTGATGCTATACATCCTGAAGAAAGCAAATACGAAGAGGCAAACAGAATTGCACGAGGGATGGTACCACCACGGTTGTACGAAATAGACCTGTTCAGTGTAAAACAAGAATATCCTAACGAAATTGTTCTGAATTCGTATGCGGCAGAAATCAAACAAGAGACAGATTTGGACGTGACAAAGAATCTGCTTGTCTGTTTGGTAAAGAATGACAATGTTGCAAAATACAACGACCGTACTGCCCGTATCTATTACACAGGCAAGAAATTCCCTTCGACCGTTGCACTGAACCGTCTCTACTACTTCATGCCTTACGTGAAGCGTAAAGGTGTGCGCGACCTCTATCTCATCCGTCTTGCCCGCGTGGGAACCAAACACGAGGTACATCCTGAAGCTGATGAGAATGACTTCCGACTGGTTTTCGAAATAGAATTCGTCAAGCAACTTTTTGACGACTACAAACCCATGCGGTTGAAAATTTGGGAAACATTTACTGACACTACGTTAGGGGAGGTGATGGAGATGTAACTGATAAATATAAATTCAGATAGCAACAGACAGATGAATCAAGACTACATGCTTTCAGAAATATGTCGAAATCCAACATTTCTTGCAGGTATTGACTGGAAAGAATTTACAGAATGGTTTGACGAAGGACGAATCCATGAAATTATCAAAACTATTGATAATGATGCTGTGTGTGATTTGGTGTGTGATTACATTAAGGCCGAATGGTATCTGGCTGCCAATGGAAAAATAAAGACCAACCCGGACAAGCCTTGCCAAAGTTTGATTGAATATACAGGAGAAACACTTTGGAACGGAGAACAGGCATGGTATTATCGTTTTGAACCTATAGAAGATGAGGAGGGACAAAGACTACCCAGAATAGAAGATCTTGTTGATGAAGCTCTAACAGAAAGAGAAAGGATGAAAAAGCGTGAAGCCCGCAAAAAAGACTTGAGAGAGAGAGGAGAACGTTTGATGAGTGCTTCGCTGCCAGAAAGAAAAGTAGTTGGAAAAAGTTCTATAGTTTCTGCATCAGAACTAAAAATGCATTTAGATCTAAAAAATGCAGCGAAAGAAACTGAGATAAGGCAACTAAAATCAGAGATTGAGGATTTGCAATCAGAAAACAACAGTTTGCGATTGAAATTAAAAGACCTAGAAGGGCTTACAAAGAAATTCTGCAATAAAATTAGTGGAAACATGCCTAAATCCAGAAGTAAGTTTTATCTTGATGACTATTGGGATGAAATTGCTGAAAATATAAAAATGGCAGAAATTGAAAGTAAAAAAGGGCAATATG
The DNA here is from genome assembly GCA_017516265.1 of Bacteroidaceae bacterium. Taxonomy (GTDB): domain Bacteria; phylum Bacteroidota; class Bacteroidia; order Bacteroidales; family Bacteroidaceae; genus Phocaeicola_A. Next base: position 5,946 of record JAFXDL010000110.1, on the reverse strand, counting down.
CAAAAGAAAAATTGATTGAAATGCTTCATCATTTCATTGAATTTGGTGAGAAATATCCATCGAATATGAATGCAAAAGGTGAAGCGATAAGAGAAATTATAGATGATTATTTAAAATTTCATCCTGATTGTTTATTTGATGAAGAATGGTATAATCGTTTACAAAAACTTGGAAGAAAAGAAGTTACAATGAAAATAGAAACAATCAACTCCCAAAATACTCATATAAAAGATTCATCCATAAATTCATTTTACGAACAAACCAAATAATGGCCACACTAATCAATTGTACAATAGAGAACTTCATCGAGAAACAATATGTAGGCGAACAGAAAATTGAAAAAGCCTACATCGGTGCAAGTGAAAACGTGGAGCAGACAAATCTGCCCGAACGGAACATGCAGATGGCTGCACTTGCCAAATATATTCCCCTTCCAGAACGGGTAGAGGATATTGCCGCACAACTATCTACAGTACAAAATGCGCAAGACTTTAAAATGGTGGTGACGCAAATAGTTGATATGTACACACCTCAGCAAAAAGGTATAATTGTAACAAAACCCTTTCGCGATGCTTTAATGCCCTTCATAACCGATTGGAAACCTTCGGATGATGCAGTGTACCGCCAATGTCGCGAAGTTGTTAATCAGATGTAACGCAAGCAATATACCCCCTTTCCCTTTGTAAACGGACGGATTTCTCACACGAGATTTCCGTCCGTTTTCCGTCTGTATTCCGTCCTGTTTCCACGTTATTTTTCACCTAATTTTTCTCCTATACCTTTGCAACATCGAACCATTTAACAGGGCCTAAGGAACCCTACAATTTAATTTTTATGAACGGAATCTTCCGAGTGGTGAAATGCGGCGAACCCTTCACCATCAAAAGTGAGAAAGGCGAAAGCGGCCAGATGCAGAAGCGGTACATCCACCTGCAAGAGCTGGGCGGCAAGTTTAGCAACCAGTATGTGGCAACCTTATTAGGTAAGGATGCGGTGTGCAACTTCTATCCGGGTGACTGGCTGGCGGCTTCGCTGAGAGCACAAGTGAGTGAATTCAACGACAAAATGTATCAGGACATTCTGGTAACAGACTTCTTGAAGTTGAACAACTGACGGATTTATTAACCTGAGTTGAAGACGGGAGGGAGGAGAATCTCTCTTCGAAGAACATACACATATACAAGGCCTTGTATTCACCGAACTTCTGTTTTTCTCTCGTATTTTCAATTCAAAAAGATATGAACAAGAACAACATCAACATCGAGGGAAATGCCCTCATCTGTGAGAACTGTTTCGCCTTTGCACCGAGTGGTGTGCAGGGACAAGTGACTAACCCCTATACGCAACCGGGAGTGGCGCGATTGTCGCCTAACGGAGCGTTCGACTTCGAAGTGCGTCCCCGCAAGCGGACACAGAGCACGCTCATCAAGAAGGTGGCTCACGGACGCCTCTCGGCCACTCACGACGGAGCCATACAGCTGACGCTGAAAGTGTTCAAGACCGAGGGAATCGATATCCTGCGCACCTTGCAGCGCGAAGTGTGGGACGCAACACAGGAGGTGGAAGTATGATAGGATATATTGACAACAACCTCGACGGTATGTGGAAACCATGTACGGAGGAGAAATTCTATGAGATAGTGCGCTCGCAGGCGGTGGCACGTACCATCGCCGCCGTGCGGGCGGGTAACAAGAACCGGAAACGTGCTCTGCCGGCCTTCCTCTTCTGTGGTGAGGCGGACATGGAGGCATATCGCAATTATGTGGAAAAATGCAGACAAACGGGCGAACGGTGCAAAGGCTCGCGCTGTGCACAGTTCCTTCGCCCCACAGGGCTGTTCATGATGGACTTTGACCGCACCGAGGGCGAGGCCATGGAGCTGTACCGCAAGTTCCTCAGCACCATGCGCGAGGCGGGAATCTCCACCGACGGACAGCTGGTCCTGGCGCACCGCACACCGGGCGGACACGGCCTGCGGCTGGTGATGCGCCTGCGCCCTGGAAGCACCCCACAGGAAGACCAGCAGTGGATTGCGGGACTGATGGACGAGCCGTACGACGCGGCTTGCAAGGACCTCTCGCGCCTGTCGTATGCAGTGACGCTGGATGATCTGTTCTTTGTGGATGGAAAGGTGTTGTTCAGCAGACCCCATCCCAGCCTTCCCCAAGGGGAAGGAGTGGATAGTGCGGACAATAGTTCTTCAGGAGTTCAGGAGTTGAAGGGAAAATCCTCTGTGTCTCCGTGTCTCTGTGTTCAAGAAAAAGAATCTGCGCCATCTGCGTCTGAAAAAATAGAGTATCACGGGTTGGATAGTAGCGAAATCGTCGCCAAATACTGGGAACTCACGGGCGATGGCCAGCCACCTACGCAAGGGGACAGGAATACGAAAATATTTGACCTTGCGTGCTCGTTGCGCCACATCTTCAATTTCGACAGGGAGCTGTTGAATCGCGCCATCCCCAACTACGACGGCTTCCCACAGGAGGAGAAGATGCAGTGCATCGACAATGCCCTTCGCGAGCCGCGCAAGTACATGCCCATGAAGCTCACAAGGGTGTTGCAAGCATTGAAGGCGGAGCATTCTCAAGTCCTCCCTCACAGGGAGGATTCAGGTTGGTCTTTTCCCCCCATGCCAAAGAAACTTCCGCCACTCATCGAACTGCTGACGCGCCATGTGCCGGCTCATGCGCGGGCGGCAGTGGCTCACGCGGTGTTTCCCGCGCTGGGGGCACACTTGGGTGGGGTGAAGTTCCGCTACGTGGACAATGTGGAGCACGAGGCTACCTTCATGTGCGTGTTGCTGGCCAAGATGTCGAGCGGAAAGAGTGCGGTGAACAAGCCCATAGAGTACGTATTGGCCGACATCGTGGAGCGCGACATGCTGAACCGCCAACGCGAACAGGAGTGGAAAAATTCGCTCAACACCAAGGGGGCGAACAAGGAGAAACCGAAGCGACCCGATGACCTGTGCATACAAGTTCTGGTAAGCGACATGACGAACGCTGCCTTCGTACAGAGACTGAACGATGCAGGGGAGAAATTCCTCTACACACAGATGGACGAAATCGAATTGCTGGACCAGCTGAAGACCTCGAGCCGAGGCAACCAGGTGAGCCAACTCATCCGACTGGCCTTTGACCAGGGACTCTACGGACAGGAGCGCGTGGGAAGCCAAAGTGTGACGGCACGAGTGAAGGTGAAGTGGAACTGGAACGCATCGTCGACCATTCAGAAGGGAAAATGGTACTTTCGGAACGCACTGACGGACGGCACACTCTCGCGCCTGAACTTCTGCACCATGGAGCCGACCAAGGCGGGCGAAATCCCCGTCTATGGCACGTACGACGGAACTTTTGCCGACGAACTTCGCCCCTACATCGATAGGCTGAACATGGCCACCGGGCGAGTCGTTTGCCCCGAAGCCGAAGCACTTGCTCGCAAACTACTGGAGGAAAATGCCGAACAGACAGCATTGACCGATGACGAAGCCTATGAAATGCTGTCGTACCGCGCCAATGTGATTGCTTACCTGAAGGCCATGACCCTCTACATAGCACACGGTGAATGGACACCCGAGATAGAGGAGTTCGTCCGCTGGAGCGAGGAGTACGACCTGTGGTGCAAGATGCACTTCTTCGGCGAACAGCTCCGCACGGAGATGAACAGGGAGAACCTCTTCGTAAGCCGAGGTCCAAGAAACATGTTGGAATTGCTGCCCACACGTTTTTCGCGCGAAGAGGCCGTGAATGTTCGCCGTGCACAAGGGAAAAGCGAGAATCCCACACTGATGCTCAGCAACTGGAAAAAGCGGGGCTACATTGAAGTGGATGAAACCACCGGCGAATACATCAAGACGAAACGCGCCATGGTGGGGGCAGGTAGTCAGGTAGTCAGATAGTCAGTTGTTTTTTACTGTATCATTTTTTCTATAATCTTTAATTTTAACTTCCTATGAGCAGAGGAATCAGAAACAACAATCCCCTCAACATCCGCCACGGCAAGAGCCGGTGGGAGGGACGCACACGGGTGCAGACGGATGCAGAGTTTGTAACTTTCAAAAGTATGGCCTATGGCTACCGCGCAGCATGGAAACTGATGGAGACTTACCAATTGCGCCTGCGAATGGAGGACAAGAGCTACACGCTGGAGAACATCATCCACCGATGGGCACCGCCGGAGGATAATAATGATACGCAGGCGTACCTGCGCACGGTGATAAGGCTCCTCGACTACAAGGTGGCAGGCCGTCAGCCCTTGCCATCGCCCTCGACGAAAGAGGGGCACAGGGTGTTCGCCCGCATCATTGCCGCTATGACGTGCGTCGAGTGCGGCATCCGACCCGACGAGGTGGACTGGTGGAGCATCGAACAGGGGTGGAAGATGGCGTTTGAGGGGTAGGCCTGAAGAGTGAAAAGTGAAAAGTGAAGAGTGAAGAATGAAGAGTGAAGAATCCGATACTTTGCTCTTCATTTTTTTTGTTCAAGGTTAGGCTGATTTTCGGGAAAAAGTCACTAATTTTGCATTCGTAAATGGAATGAGTGTTTCCGTAATGTATGACTGATAACAGACAGAAAAGAGCTATGGCAACGTATGATTTTGACAAACTGATAGAGCGCAGGGGCACGGGGGCTTTGAAATGGGATGCCCTGACAGAACGTTTTGGCAACGCAAACCTGCTGCCCCTGTGGGTGGCTGATATGGATTTTGAGACTCCCCCCTTCATCGTTGAGGCATTGAAGAGGCGGATGGAGCATCCTGTCTTTGGATACACCGCCACTCCAGAAGGGTATTGGACCACCATCTGCCAATGGATTGAGACGCACCACGACTGGAAGGTAAAGCCTGAGTGGCTGACCTACATACCCGGCATCGTGAAGGGAATCGGCATGGCCATCAATGTGTTTGTGAAGGAGGACGAGAAGGTCATCATACAGCCTCCCGTCTATCACCCGTTCCGACTGGTGCCATATAACAACCATCGTGAGGTGGTGTACAATCCGCTCCGTCAGAAGTCGGACGGGTTGTACGAGATGGACTTTGACAACCTGGAGCAGGTGGCCGACGGGAAGTGCCGTATGCTGATTCTGTCCAATCCGCATAACCCCGGTGGTGTGGTGTGGGACAGGGAGACGCTGGTGCGGTTGGCCGACTTCTGCCACCGGAGGAACATCATTGTCGTCTCTGACGAGATACATGGCGACATGGCGCTCTGGGACAACAGGCATGTGCCCTTTGCCACCGTGTCGCCCGAGGCCGAGGCGTGCAGCATCACCTTCGGTGCTCCGTCGAAGACATTCAACATGGCCGGGATAGTCAGTTCGTATGCCGTTGTGCCCAACGACGGACTCCGCACCCGCTTCTACCAATGGATGGAGGCCAACGAGCTGAACTGGCCTACCATATTTGCCACCATTGCCACACAGGCGGCATTCCAAGAGGGTGAGCCGTGGCGACAGGAGATGTTGCGCTATGTGGAGGGGAACATCCTCTTTGTCGAGGAGTATTGCCGTGAGCACATTCCACAGATTCGCCCCATCCGCCCGCAAGCCTCGTTTCTCGTGTGGCTGGATTGCAGGGGGCTGGGGCTTCCGCAACGTGAGCTGGTCTCACTCTTTGTCGATAAGGCCGGACTGGCACTGAACGATGGTGCCATGTTCGGAAAAGAGGGTGAGGGATTCATGCGCCTCAATGTGGGATGTCCGCAGAGCATCCTCCGCGAAGCCATGGAGCGGCTGGCGGAGGCGGTGCATCACAAAGGGCTGTAGTTACCCCATCTTGCCCGTCAGATAGGCACGGGTGCGCTCGTCGGTGGGGTTGGAGAACATGGTCTCCGTATCGCCGTACTCCACCAGTTCGCCCAGGTACATGAACATGGAGCGGGAGGAGATGCGCATGGCCTGCCCCATGTTGTGGGTGACGATGAGGATGGTGACTTCCCGTTGCAAT
>JAFXDL010000109.1 GCA_017516265.1 Bacteroidaceae bacterium | reverse complement strand
TAGTCGAAGCGGTCGCCATAGCGGGTGATGACACTGTTGGGACGCGTCTTGTACTGTCCGGCATGGACGGTGTAGCTGGTCTGTGCTCCACCCGGCAAGTTGCGCCAGACGGTGTAGTCCTCACGCAACAGCGTGCGGTGCAGGGTACGGATGAAGTGCTGCGTCAGGGGCATCTTCTTGAGTTGTATCTCCTCGTTCACCATCTTCAGTGCCACATTGCTGGCCGTCATGTCCTGCACATCCTTTACATTGGCTTCGCCTATAACCTTACCAAAGAGCAGCAATATCTCCGTCTGTCCGTAGGTCAGCGTATTGCCCTCAATGTGGTTGCTGTTGTAGTTGAAATCAATCGTAAATCGTCGGCTCAGACGGTTGCGGTCGTCTTCCGTGAGTGGCTGCAATTGCAGCCATGCCTCCAAGGCTTTTTCTAAAGTCAAGTACTTCACAATTCCTATATATTTTATTCAAATAGTGGCCAAACAGCCACCTTTTCGACTGCAAATATAGTAATCTTGTTAGAAATGGCCAAAGAAACTCCTACTTTTTTTCTTCTTTCGTCTTGTCTTCAGGGGGCAGTCCGAAAAGCCGGTTGGGTATAATGGGTTATAATCTATCTCTTCTTCTTCGTCAGATTGCGGGCCAACTGGGTAGCTACAGTCTTGGCAAAATAGGTGACAGCGGTACCCAGCACGGTGGCAAACAGGCTCTTCTTCTTGGATGAGGAACGGCTGCTCTTCGAGGTGGCCTTCTCTTTCTCCTTGCGGGCAGCCTCTTTCTCCTCGGCTTCTTTGGCTTTGGCCTCGGCCGCTTCCTTCTCCATGGCCTCGCGCTGCTTGACTATCTGCTCGAATGCCGACTCGCGATCGATTACCGTCTCGTACTTGCCACTGATGCGCGAGGCACTGTTGATGGCGCTGCGCTGCTCAGCGGTGATGGCACCTATCTGGCTCAGGGGGAAGAGAATCTTGGCACGCTGCACCATGGAGGGAGCACCCTTCTCGTCCAGGAAGGAGACCAGTGCCTCGCCGGTACCCAGCTCCAGGATTTCGCGTTCGGTATCGAATGCGGGATTGGGACGGAAGGTCTGTGCCGCCGACTTCACAGCCGCCTGGTCCTTGGGAGTGAAAGCACGCAGAGCATGTTGCACCCGGTTTCCGCACTGGCCCAATATGGCTTCGGGCAGGTCTGAGGGAGACTGGGAGATGAAATAGATGCCGATACCCTTGGAGCGGATAAGGCGGACAATCTGCTCAATCTTGTCGGTCAGGGCTTTGGAAGTGTCCTTGAACAGCATGTGGGCTTCATCGAAAAAGAAAATCATCTTGGGCAGTTCCATATCACCAATTTCAGGCATCTTATCGTAGATTTCGGTAAGGAGCCACATCAGGAAGGTGGAATAGAGCTTGGGCTGAAGCATCAGTTTGTCTGCCGCCAAAATGTTCATCACCCCACGTCCGCCCTCGGTCTGCAACAGGTCAAAGATGTCAAACGAGGGTTCACCAAAGAATGTTTCGCCCCCCTGCTCGGCCAACGCCAACAACGCCCGTTGGATGGCTCCCACAGAGGCTGAGGAGACATTGCCGTAGGTGGTTTCGTACTTCTTTGCATTCTTGGCCACATAGTCGAGCATCAGACGAAGGTCCTTCATGTCGATAAGCGGAAGGTTCTCGTCCTTGGCAATGCGGAAGGTCAGGGTGAGGACACCCGTCTGGGTGTCGTTCAGGTCCATCAGCCGGGCCAGCAGCACCGCGCCCATCCGCTCTATGGTGGTACGCATGGGATGCCCCTGCTGTCCGAAGACATCGTAGAAGCGCACGGGGCATCCTTCGAACTTCAGCGATGCGGTGTCCATCCCCCATTCGGCACAACGCTTCTCGATGAACTTGCTCAGTCCGCCTGTCTGCGAAATACCCGAGAGGTCGCCCTTCATATCGGCCATGAAGCAGGGGACACCGGCCTGTGAGAAGGTTTCGGCCAGCACTTGCAGGGTCACCGTTTTTCCGGTACCCGTAGCACCGGCTATCAATCCATGGCGGTTAGCCATCTTACCTATGATATTGATGGGGCCCTCTGCCGAGTGGGCCACATAGAGTTGTTGGTCTTTGTACATAATATGCTACTTGTTTCTGTTCATGAATGCCACAAAAGTACAAAATCAATACATGACGGCCAAAGATTCTTCGTCTTTTTATTTCCATTATCAATTTTCTGTGTACCTTTGCGCCTATCTAATCCGAAATTCTTAAAAAAAACAGGCGAACAATGAAAAAACGTTTCTTTATGGCATGGATGCTGCTGGTTGTGGCAACCTTGTCGGTCTGGAGCCAACAGGCCAAGTATGTCTTCTACTTCATCGGTGATGGCATGGGTGTGAACCAAGTGAACGGCACCGAAGCCTACCGGGCCGAACTGGAAGGGCGCATCGGCATCACTCCCCTACTCTTCACCCAATTCCCCTATGCCACAATGGCAACCACCTATTCGGCCAACAGCAAGATTACCGACTCGGCGGCCTCGGGTACCGCACTGGCTACAGGACACAAGACGAACAACGGCACCCTGGGCCTGCTGCCCGACCTGAAGACGGCGGTCAACAGCATTGCGGTCAAGGCACAGCAGGCAGGTGCCCGTGTGGGTATCGCCACCAGCGTGAGCATCGACCACGCCACCCCTGCCGCATTCTATGCCCACGTGCCCAGCAGAAACAGCAGCTACGAAATAGGGCAACAGCTCATCAGCACTGGATTTGACTTCTATGCCGGCTCTGACTTTGTGCGCCCCACCAACCGGAAGGCTCCCGAAGAAGGCACCCTGTACGAGCAGAGCAAAAAGGCGGGATACACCATCGTGCGCAGCTACAAAGAATACCAACGGAAAGCACGCAAGGCCAACAAGATAATCCTCTTCCAGAGCGAAGAGGCCAGCAAGCGCGACCGCGGCTCCATCCCCTATGCCATCGACCGCGAAAAGGGAGACCTCAGCCTGACGGAGATTACACGCGCCGGTATCAACTTCCTCTCGAAAGAGTTGTCAAAGGGATTCTTCCTGATGGTTGAAGGCGGAAAGATTGACTATGCCGGCCATGCCAACGATGCGGCCACCACCTTTGCCGAGGTGGAGGACTTCGACAATGCCATCCGAGTGGCCTACGAGTTCTACGAACAGCATCCCGACGAAACCTTGATTGTAGTGACAGCCGACCACGAAACGGGCGGAATCGTACTGGGAACCGGGAAATACGATCTGAACCTGCAGGCACTGAAATACCAGCGGATGAGCGTGAACAAACTGAGCGCCAAGCTGAACGAACTGCGCAAGAAGACGAACAACAAGGTTACTTGGGAAATGGCCCAACAACTGTTGGGCGAACACTTCGGACTGGGCAATCCGCTGAAGCTGAACAAACAACAGGAAAGCCGTCTGCGCAAAGCCTACGACGACAACTTCAAGGACCAAGAGACGGCCTATGACGAGAGCATGTACCAGAAGGACGAGCGACTGGCCACTGTAGCCAAAGAAATCATCAACGAGATAGCCATGGTGGGATGGATGAGCGGAAGCCACTCGAACGGATACGTGCCTGTATATGCCATCGGTGCCGGTGCAGAAAAGTTCTGCCACCGCACAGACAACGCCGAGCTCCCAATGAAGATTGCTGAAGCGGCGGGATGGGAATAGGCCGTCATTGAAGAATTAGAAATAAACCAGGAGTCAAAAAATAAAATTAGGCACGGATTACGCGGATTACACAGATTTTTATTTCTGTTCTATACCCGACAGGGCAAATTTATCCGTGTAATCTGTGTAATCCGTGCCTAAAATATTACGCCCGACGCTCCTTCAAGGCACGATACCCATAAGTGGTCACCACCACAAAACAGATGAAGGGAAGAAGGAATGAGATATTCTCGGCAGGCATACCGAACAGGGTGTCCTGATCAATGACGTATCCCTGCAACGGGGGCATCAGAGCACCACCGACAATGGCCATCACGAGGAAAGCGGCACCCAACTTGGTATCCTGAGTATCGACATCCTCCAAGGCGATACCATAGATGGAAGGGAACATGATAGACATGAACAGACTGATAAGAACCAGACTATAAAGTCCCCAAATACCCGGAAGGAACACTGCTCCCAACGTGCACAACGAGGCTCCAACGCCAAACAACGTAAGCAGACGACGGGAATTTACAAACTTCATGATGTAAGTTCCCACAAAACGGCCTGTCAGGTTCAACGACATAGCCACAATGTTGTAGGTCTGTGCCACGGCCTTATTGATTCCCAAATTGTCAGCATACTGGATAATGAATGTCCACACCATGATTTGGGCTGCCACATAACACATTTGCGTAAATACCCCTTCGCGGTAAACGGTATTGTGCCACAGATTGGAAAGGGTCTGCTTCACGGTGTGTGCGCCACCGTCCACCTTTTCATCTTCACGCACGGTGGGCATTTTCGTCAGGGCGATGATGACGAACACGCAAAGTACGACCAATCCCAAAGCGACATAGGGGTCGCGGATGACAGCCAAGTCGTGCAGACGGATTCCGGCCTTCTCTGCTTCGGACAAGCCACTGAAGATGATTTCTCCAGCCTCATTACGCTTATCGGAAAGCAGATTGGGAAGCACGATGAACGAAGCCACAGCCATACCGCTGAGCGAACCAACGGGATTGAATGCCTGTGCCATGTTCAAACGACGAGTGGAGGTCTCTTTGTCACCCAACGAAAGGATAAACGGATTGGCCGTCGTCTCAAGAAAGGCAAGACCAAACGTCAGGATATACAAAGAGAAACAGAAAAACGCAAAGTTCTGATAAGCCGCGGCAGGCATGAACAGAAATGCTCCGAAAGCATACAGACCCAGACCTAACAGGATACCACTCTTATAGCTGTACTTGCGGATAAAAAGTGCAGCGGGAATAGCCATGGTAGCATAACCGCCATAAAAAGCAAACTGAATCAAAGAAGCTTTGGCCGCCGAAAGTTCCATAACGGTCTGAAAGGCTGCAACCATCGGATTCGTAATGTCGTTGGCAAAGCCCCAAAGGGCAAACAACGAAGTGATGAGGATAAAGGGTATCAAATACTTACGTGATACCAAAGGTTTCTTTTCTGACATGAGTAATGTTTGTTATTATTTATAAATAGGTCCATAAGTGGCACACGCACGATAGTCTGCACCCTCTTTGTCCATACCAAAAGCGTTCCACGCTGCAGGACGGAATATTTTCTCTTCAGGAACATTGTGCATACATACAGGGATACGCAACATGGAAGCCAATGTAATGAGATCAGCACCAATGTGGCCGTAACTGATGGCACCGTGGTTGGCTCCCCAATTGTTCATTACAGAATAGACATCCTTGAAAGGAGGCTTCGTCTCATCCAGACGGGGAACAAACCAAGTGGTAGGCCAAGTGGGATCTGTACGCATGTTCAGTACATCGTGGATTTCGGGTTCAATATCAGCCGTCCACCCTTCTGCTATCTGAAGTACCGGACCAAGACCTTTCACCAAGTTCAACCGGCTCATCGTAACGGGCATACCTCCCTTGCTGAGGAAGTTGCTGGAAAATCCACCACCACGGAAATAGTCGCGGTCAGCAGGCAACCAGTTGGTCACCTTGAGACAGGCTTCCACATCAGTGTCTGTCATCTCCCAAGCGGGTTTCATACAAGGTTCACCAACAGCATTGGTACTGGCTCCCGTAGCATCGAGCGTTGTTGCACCCGAGTTGATCAGGTGTATCATTCCCCCCTTAGCCAATCCCGTCAATTCTTTCCCTGTCACACGTTTCACGGCTTCAGGACTCCAATAGGTACGCACGTCTGAAAACATCTGACCACATCCAGTCAGCAATTTACCGAAGAGCATGGCCACGCCATTGCAGGCATCATTCTCAGTAGCCAACACGTATGCCTCGCGTATGCCGTTCCAGTCAAACGTACTGCACATCAAAGCTTCGGTGAAGTCGCCGTTCGGTTTCCAGTCTGTCCATTGGCGCTGTCCTTGGAATCCGGCCGCAATGGCATTGTGACCGATAGCCTCTTCCTTAAAACCAAGTTCACGCAAACGAGGATTGCCCAACATCAAATCGCGGATGATGAGCGTCATCTTCACTACAAATTCCCAATCAGCATCCTTCCCTGCACGGTCTTTTTGTTTCTCGGGACGGTTCTTGTCCCACCCTTCATTGGGTTTACAATATTTTTCTGTCCAAGCCATAGCCTTGGCATATTCTTCGGGATCATAGATGCCCTCGTCCATTCGACGGAGTATTTCGGTTTCATCTACACTCTCGTTGCGCATTCCAAGGTATTCCTGGAAGAAATTCTGGTCAACAATGCTTCCGGCAATACCCATGCACTGACTGCCAACGGAAAGGTAACTCTGCCCACGCATCAGAGCCACAGCCTGTGCAGCACGTGCCCAACGGAGAATTTTCTCAGCCACATCAGCAGGAATCGTGTTGTCATCCAAATCCTGCACATCATGCCCATAGATACCAAAAGCCGGCAATCCCTTCTGGGCATGAGCAGCCAATACGGCAGCCAGATAAACGGCTCCCGGACGCTCTGTTCCATTGAATCCCCATACAGCCTTAGGCCAATGAGGATGCATATCCATCGTTTCCGAACCGTAGCACCAACAAGAAGTGACGGTGATGGTGGCACCTACACCCTCGCGTTCAAACTTGGATTGACAAGCAGCCGTCTCACCCACACGCCCGATAGTCCCATCTGCAATGACGCATTCTACAGGGCTTCCGTCGGGATTCTTCACATTAGCTGTAATCAAATCAGCTACAGCCTTGGCCAAATTCATGGTTTTCTCTTCGAGGCTCTCACGAACGCCTCCTTGTCGTCCATCAATAGCTGGACGAATTCCAATTTTCGGATAAGTCTTCATGTCGTATTTAAGTCTAATTGTTAATCAGAAAAAAACTTGGGGCAAAGTAACGGAATTTATTCTACATGTGAAAGATTTCACACACACTTTTTCCGACATTTCATAGGATAATACCGATATAGTGTTCAGAATCCGACAGTTAAGTCAAACTTGTTATTGGAAAATCCCTCGTAGAACCTCAATGGTTTGCCATTATCCTTTGGCAATCTCGTCTGTCGGGTGGACAATGGCCGTCTTCCACTCGAAGCAACCGATGCAGAGGGCGACGAGCAAAGCTACGTTCATGAAGATGCGAACGAAATCACCACAAAAAAAAATGTGCGGCTTGCATATTGAAGTTTACCACGTAGTAAACTGATATTTCCCAAGTAGTACATATAGTGTTCCCTGGTAGGGAACATTCCATTTGCGAGTAGGAAACAAAAATATCCGAGCTGCACATTTTTCAGGGCAACGGAAAGTCTCTGGTTTTACCTTCGAAAGAGAGAGATTTATCACTTATCCGCGTTTCCGCGTCTAAAAAGAATCATTGGTGCCTGATAAACACCTATAAAAAAAAGAAAGAGAGCATTATGACATACTCTCTTTCTCTTCAGATATTATTTCTGTCGTATATAGACGTTGATGGGAGTTCCGGTAAGATTCCATTTCTCACGCATCTTGTTTTCAAGGAAACGCTTGTAGGGTTCCTTCACGTACTGTGGCAAGTTTGCGAAATAGACGAACGAAGGTACGCGCGTGTTCGGCAACTGTGTACAGTACTTTATCTTGATGTACTTGCCCTTGATGGATGGGGGCGGATAGGCTTCGATGAGGGGAAGCATCTCCTCATTCAAACGGGCGGTAGGGATGCGGGTGGTACGGTTGTGGAAGACCTCCTTGGCAGCCTCAAGCACCTTGAAGATACGCTGCTTCGTCAAAGCTGATGCAAAGATGATGGGGAAATCAACAAAGGGAGCAAAACGTTCGCGAATGGCATTCTCGAACTCTTTCATCACCTTGTCACTCTTGTTCTCAACGAGATCCCACTTGTTGACCACTACCACGAGTCCCTTCTGATTCCGCTGGATGAGGGAGAAGATATTCAAATCCTGTCCCTCGATACCGCGGGTAGCATCAAGCATCAGGATACAGACGTCAGAATTCTCTATCGCACGGATGGAACGCATCACAGAATAGAACTCCAAATCCTCGGTTACCTTATTCTTCTTACGGATACCGGCAGTGTCCACCAAATAAAAGTCGAACCCGAACTTGTCATAACGGGTATAGATAGAGTCGCGAGTTGTACCGGCTATCTCGGTAACGATGTTACGATCTTCACCGATAAAAGCATTGATGATGGATGACTTACCGGCATTGGGACGACCAACGACAGCAAAACGTGGAATCTCTTCATCAACAATCTCCTCAACCTTCTTCTGGAACTTGCCAAGGATGAGGTCGAGCAAATCGCCAGTACCACTACCGCTGATGGCCGAAATGCAGAAGGGATCGCCAAGGCCCAATGAATAGAACTCAGCAGAAGAGTAAATCAAATCGTTATTGTCCGTCTTGTTGGCTACCATAATCACAGGCACCTTGGAACGCCGCAAAATGGAAGCGACCTGCTCATCCAAATCAGTAACACCATTCTGCACATCAACGACAAACAAGATAACATCTGACTCCTCAATGGCCAACATCACTTGCTTGCGGATTTCTTCTTCAAATATATCATCAGAATTGACTACCCAGCCTCCGGTATCAACAATGGAGAACTCCTGCCCTACCCATTCTACTTTACCATACTGGCGGTCACGGGTTGTACCGGCTTCTTCATTGACAATGGCTTGACGGGTCTTTGTCAAACGGTTGAAAAGAGTGGACTTCCCGACATTAGGACGCCCAACGATTGCGACTAAATTTCCCATAATTACAGTTCTTTTTTCTTTAAAAACAGACTTCACAGCCTGTACAGACTACTTCACTATTCCAAATTATAACCAAAGTTGCGCAATTCACGATCAGAATTCCGCCAATCCTTATCGACTTTTACAAAAGTCTCCAGATAAATGCTCTTCCCGAAGAACTTCTCCAACGAACGACGGGCCTCCGTGGAAACCTTTTTCAATGCACGTCCCTCCTTGCCGATAATGATACCTTTCTGCGAATCACGTTCCACATAGATTACAGCATTGATGCGGATAGACTTGTCCGTCTCCTTGAATTGCTCTACGACAACCTCTACACTATAAGGAATCTCCTTGTCATAATAGAGCAGAATCTTTTCGCGGATAATCTCGGTAACAAAGAAACGGGCAGGCTTGTCTGTCCACTGGTCTTTACCAAAATAGGGTGGCGAATCAGGAAGCAATTCGCGTACACGACGCAACACAGCATCAACATTGAAGCGATTGGCAGCCGAAATAGGAATAATCTCGGCTTGAGGCAAGGACTCGTGCCACTCCTCGACCAATGTAGTCAGATCACCCTGATTGGAAAGGTCTATCTTATTGATAAGCAATAAAACCGGAACTTGCATCTTACGGACTTTCTCAAGGAATTCACTATTCTTATCGGGCTTTTCCACCACATCCGTAACATAGAGCAGCACATCTGCATCAGTCAATGCCGATTCTGAGAAATTCAACATCGACTCCTGCAACTTATAATTGGGCTTCAAGACTCCTGGAGTATCAGAAAAGACAATCTGGGTATCGTCCGTGTTCAATATACCCATTATACGATGGCGGGTTGTCTGAGCTTTGAATGTAGCAATAGAAATACGCTCGCCAACCAACAAATTCATCAACGTGGACTTACCCACATTGGGATTTCCTACGATATTTACAAATCCTGCTTTATGCATAATCATCTCTTAAAAGAGACGAGCTGCAAACTACAAGTGGCGAGTGACCATGCGGCACTGAGGTCTCATGCACTTTTCACTTGTAGCTTGCAGCTCGCCACTAATTATTATTTACGTTCTGCACCATCATAGCCCCATTTTGCATATACTGCTCCATAGGTAAATCCGGCTCCAAAAGCTGTAAATATAAGATTATCACCTTTTTTCAATTGTTTTTCATAATCCCACAAGCAAAGAGGCAAAGTGGCACCGCTAGTATTTCCATAACGGTGGATATTGACCATAACCTTCTCCATCGGTACCTCCAAACGCTGGGCTACAGCATCAATGATACGCATATTTGCCTGATGAGGAATAATCCAATTGATATTTTCTTTGTTCAAGGAATTGCGTTCTGCCAACTCTGCAGTAATTGCCGACATATTGGAAACTGCATACTTGAAAACCGTACGCCCTTCCTGATAAAGATAGTGCATCTTGTTGTCAATTGTGAAATATGAGGGAGGACATACAGAACCTCCTGCTTTCATATGCAAAAACGGAAGCCCCTTGCCATCTGTCCGCAAAATCGAATCCATTATACCGCAATCCTCTGTAGTGGCCTCCAACAAAACCGCACCTGCGCCATCACCAAAAATAGGACACGTAGCGCGGTCTGCATAGTTGACCATTGAAGACATCTTGTCAGCACCGATAACTATCACTTTCTTATGCCGACCGGATACAATCATGGAAGAAGCGGTCTCCAATGCATACATGAACCCGCAACAAGCGCCCTTCAAATCAAATGCAAAAGCATTCTTCAACCCCAATTTGTCACACAGGATAGAAGCTGTTGAAGGGAAAGGATAATCAGGAGTAGTTGTGGCTACAATCACCAAATCTATTTCATCCGGATTCACACCCGTCCGCTGCATCAATTGCTTGGCAGCCTTACGGGCCATATACGAAGTCCCTAATCCTTCTTCGTTCAGGATGCGTCTTTCTTTTACACCAATTCGAGACATAATCCATTCGTCACTGGTATCCACCATGCGTGACAACTCTTCATTAGTCAACACATATTCAGGTACATAGCCACCAACGCCTGTGATTACTGCATTTATCTTCTCCATTAGAAAACTTACACCTTATTATATAAAAGTAGCCGGAGAGCCTTAGACCCTCTGGCTATATTCTACGCTACGGAGATTATACTGCAGCTTCTTTCTCAATTGCCAGCTTACCTCTGTAATAGCCACAAGCAGAGCATACAGTGTGGTAAACATAAAATTCTCCACAGTTAGGGCAAATTGCCAATGTAGGAGCTACTGCCTTGTCATGAGTTCTTCTTTTGGCAGTTCTTGTCTTTGATTGTCTTCTTTTAGGATGTGCCATTTCTTTTTAATTTAATTATTATCTAATATTTTCTTTAATTCATTCCAGCGAGGGTCTGAAATCTGTGAAGTACTTTCCAGGTCTTCGTCTTCTTCCATCTCTACTCCCGCTATATCATCATCATCTGCAGATACCCGCAAATGTTTACTCAACTTTCCTGCCATAGCCTTATTGCATTTACCAGGAGCATGCACATGCTTCATCGGTATTGCCAACGCTATGAATTCATAGATAAACCAGGCGACATTGATTACTCCTTCTTCTTCCGGGATAATGACCCAATCACCGTCCTCAGCATAATCTGCACCAAACTTCACTAACAACTTATCTGATGCTGTGACAGGTTGATCCATCTCATCCAAGCAACGGTCACACAGGATTACCACAGTACCCTCTATCTCGAATTTCAACTCAAAAGCATTACCTGCAGCCTGTTTTTTGACATCCAAAACTACATGAGCTTTCCCCTTGCTTACTTCTGGAGCATCTATGTCCATAAAGAAACGATTGTCCAGTTCGTATTCAAATGTCATATTTGAATCTTCCAAACCTTTCAAATCAATCTTGTACTTTTCAAACTTTCCCATTTGTCAATAATAAAAGTCTAAAGTCAATCTTTTTACACATATAGCCCTAATAAGCGGAGAACCACAGACTATGCCATAGAATTCGGGCGACAAAGGTACAAATAATTATTCGTTTACAAGCATAAAAGAGTGAAGAAATCTCCAAAAACCTCTATTTTTTCAATTCTATACGGAATATTGTACCTTTATTAACTTCTGAAGACTTCACATAAATGCGTCCTTTGTGGTATTCTTCCACAATACGCTTGGCCAACGACAGGCCCAACCCCCAACCACGCTTCTTGGTGGTGAATCCAGGAGTAAACACTGTTTTAAAATGAGATTTGGGAAGACCTTTGCCTGTATCCTCCACATCTACAGAAACGGATTTCCCTGCATCTTGCACACGAAGGGTAATCGTGCCCTGACCATCCATAGCATCAATGGCATTTTTACATAAATTCTCGACAACCCACTCGAACAAAGATGAATTTATCTTTACTGAAATCTTTTCTTCTGGAATAAACCTGATAATTTTCACTTTGTTCGAGGTCCTACGCTCGATATACCCAACTACCCGTTCCAATACCTCCGCCAAATTTTCATCTTTAGGCTCTGGCATAGAACCTATTTTTGAAAAACGGTCAGCAATAATCTGCAAACGTGCGACATCCTTACACATCTCAGGAATCAACTCATCCTCTGCATATTTATCTTTCAAGATCTCTGTCCAAGCCATTAAAGATGATATTGGAGTTCCCAACTGATGAGCAGTTTCTTTAGAAAGCCCCACCCAGACCTTATTCTGTTCTGCCTTCTTTGAGCTCAACAATGCGAAAATCGCCACAGCAACAAAAATCAATACCACTCCCAATTGTACATAAGGATAGGAGGCCAGACGCCTCAGAATCAAAGACTCATCATAACAGATTTCAATATAATCATTAGGATTGCTCTCGTCCAACAAAATCCGAATTGGCTCTTTCGAAGTCTTCATCCTATTTACTGCATGTTGCAGAAACTGCAAAGTATCCTGAGACGCAGGGATTTCCAAATTACGATAGGTCTGCACAACACCATCATAATCTACAACCACTACAGGAATCGTATTATTACCATTAATTACAGTTAGTACAAGGTTCAAATCAGTATCAACAGAAGCATTACTCAACGAACGCATCGCTTCAGCCCACACTTCCATCTTTTGCTCCTCCTCACGAGACAAATCACGCACCAAATAATGCGATACACTCAAAGACAATAAAGCGATGATGACAGCCATCACCACTAAAACAATTTTTACTTGCTTAATTCTGTCAACCCACTGCATTTGTACAATAAAGGAAATAGATTACACATTGTTAAATAACGGAAAAACTTTCATTTTAGTATAGAAACATGCTTACGAATTCATACAACAAGGCTATAAAACTGAAAAACACAAGCCTTCCCAAACGGCCTACAAAGCTTTTTCAAGTGAACCATAAAAGCCCTCCCAGGCGAACCCAATCCTCCAACAAATATCCATGAAATATCAATGCCATTTTATGATTCAACATCCCCAAACTCCCCCTACTACCATCCAGCACTATCCTTCCCGACTCCCACCCTGTTCCCCATGAAGGTCTGACGAAGCACTGATTGGGCTCCTGACGAAGTACTGATTGAGCACCTAACGAAGCACTGATTGAGCACCTAATGAAGCACTGATTGAGCACCTAATGAAGCACTGATTGAGCACCTAATGAAGCACTGATTGGGAAGGCAACGGAGCACTGCTTATTATATAAGGTACGCGCGTACCTTTTATTTATATCTGCTTTTTTAATTAGTCCCATTTGACCCATTAGTCCCATTTGCCCCATCAGAGAATGAGAATGAGAATGAGAATGAAAATGAGAAAGAGCCTGAGAATGCCATGCCAATGCCAATGCCAATGGGAAGACACACAAAAAAAAGTCCCGTCCCGGACTTCTCCGGAACAGGACTCTCTCTAAAACGGCAGCGACCTACTCTCCCACCTTGGCAGTACCATCGGCGCGGTCGGGCTTAACTTCTCTGTTCGGAATGGG
>JAFXDL010000108.1 GCA_017516265.1 Bacteroidaceae bacterium | reverse complement strand
TTGGATCATATATGGTAATCCCTTCTGCATTGATGGAGGTCACTACCACAACGTGGTTTGGAGCATCCTCCTCGTCGGGGAGTTCGGGATGCAGCTTGTCACTGTCCACAGCCACCAACACGTCGTTATCGCGGGCAAGTGCTTTCTGGATATCCTCTATGGTGGCGTCATATTTTCGCGTCACCATCAATCCGTAGTGTGCCAGCAACTGTCCGACGGCGTGCAGTGGTGTACCTTGCGGTGTCAGCCAATGGTTCTGCTGCGCCACGCCCAACATTTCTTTCTCATCGAATGCAATACCGCGTCTATGCAGAATGAATGCCTCGCAGAGCACACTGCAAATATTCTCTCCGCTTTCTGCAGCCAATTGCATCATAGGCAAGAATCCGGCACCTGTCCACTGCACCACATCATCCTCAACACCCATTGCTATATCCATCACCTCACGCAACTCGGAGTCACATTCAAGAGCCTTCAGCACTGTAAGCGTCTCTGCCTCGTTGGTATTGCCGTCCAGGTAGGCTGCCAACAGCTCGTCGGAAATATAGTTGTTTTTATTCTTGTATTCCATCTTCTTTAACACATTAACCTCTAACCATTAACCTTTTCATATTCTCTAATGTCGTTTAAGGCAACTTGGGTCAACTGAGCCATAGCGCGCCGTTTGATATTGTAAAGGTTGTCCACCGTGACGTTCATCTCTTTGGCCATTTCCTCAGGTTCCCGGTCTTCTATCACCAGTTGTTGGATGACGTATACATAGCGCTTGTTAGGCATCATGGAGAAGAGACGACGGAGGTCTGATTTTGCTGTAGGATCATTTTCGTCCACAGGAGAAACACTTTGCCTTTCATAAAGAGGTTCCTCGCAGGTGTTTTCTAACATCTGCTTCCGTCTCTTGATGAAGAAACGGATGGCAACCACCTTGAGCCACTGATAAACGGTGCTGCGGTACTCAAACTCTCGCAGACGTTTGGCATCATCCTGCATCAAGTAGAGATACAGCTCGTTGACCAACTCATCGTATTCCTCCTGATAGTCAAACACCTTGCCGATGATGCTGAGGAACAGCGGCCTGCAGCGGACAAAGAAGAACTCCTCCGTCACTCGGTTGTCCCGGTCAATCAGCCCTTGTATGATTTCCACATCAGTCATTGATACCAATGAATTGTTTGCAAAAAAGAATTGATACTCTCATACAGAATGTCCTTGCAACGCTCATATGTATCATTCATCAGTGCATGATGGAACTTAATCACATCGCTCTTGTTATTCTTCGTGACACGTTCCCATAAGTTTCGTCTTTGGGCTTTTATATACATTTTCTGGAGTTCATCCTCTGTAAGGTCTGCACTGCCATTTATCAGACTTTTCGTATACACATAGTCACGTATCAATTCTTTTGCATAACCGAAAGTCTCGCTTGCCGTATCAGCATCAGTGTCTTTCATGAGTGCTTCAATTTGGCCTTTAATGCCAGACTGTTTCAACAACTGATTAGCATACTGCCTCACATCGTCCAGAACAATGTCTCGCAACTCGAAGTTTAATTTCTCGGGTATTTCCTCAGTGTCGCGGGAGATATCCTCAAAGTAATCGATATCTATATCATTTACCCGATCAATAAACTGTGGATATAACAAACCCACTTCTTCTACGACAATGTGATATACTTCACAACCTAATTCTTTTGTATTCACTGTTTTATGTTATTTATAATAATCTTATAACGATTTGAACTGAGGCAAAAATAGCAATTTTTCTTCAATTATCAACTCATCTGAGGCAAAAAACGGACAAATTCTTTTTATTTTGAGCCAATACCTTTCTTCATAAGCCTCTCAAACCTTCGTTTTCTTCATCATTCTAAATAGTATTTCCTGCGTTCTTCTAGTGTCAAATGACGATTTTTGAAACGTTCACGTGTTTGGTTTATGAGTTCCTGAAGGGTTTGGTAATCCCAAACGCGTATGGAATTGGAACGATCCGCAAAAACTATCCGTTTGCCATCTGGACTGAACGAAGCGGATTCTGCCTCCCCAAATAAGCTTCCTTTCAGCGGCTGTCCTATCTGACGTCCAGTCTCTGCATCCCAGATACAAATGTTATTTTCATTTGTAATCAAAACAAAACTCCGTTTGCCGTCAGGGCTGAAGAAGATGGATAACACCCACCCCACGTGGCCTTCAAGTAGCCGACCTATCAATAGTCCAGTATCTGCATCCCAGATGCAGAGGGTCTTATCTGAGGAAGCTGAAACTATTCGCTTGCCGTCAGGACTGAACGTAGCGAAATACACACAATGCGTGTGTCCCTCCAGCGGTTTCCCTATCTGTTGCCCCGTCTCTACATCCCAAATGCGTACAGTATTGTCCCATGATGCAGAAACTATCCGTTTACTATCTGGACTGAACGAGGCATATTTTATAACAGAAGTGTGTCCTTTAATTGGCGGTCCTATCTGCTGTCCCGTTTCTACATCCCAAATGCATATAGCTTTAGAAAATGCTGAAACTATTCGCTTGCCATCTGGGCTAAACGAAACGGATTCCACATACGTATTACTTTCTAATGGCAGTGGCTTCCCTATCTGTTGCCCCGTCTCCGCATCCCAAATACGTATAGTATCGTCAAATGATGCTGAAACTATTCGTTTTCCGTCAGGACTGAAGGAGGCTAGATGCACATAATTCGTATGCCCTTCCAGCGGCTGCCCTATCTGTTGTCCCGTCTCTACATCCCAAATGCGTAGGGTCTTGTCCTTTGATGCTGAAACTATACGTTTGCCATCTGGACTAAACGAGGCGGAATAGACGTCTTCCGTGTGACCTTCCAACAACCTCTCCGCCTGCCGTCTTGTCTCTATTTCCCAAATACGTATGGTGTTGTCATCGGATGCTGAAACTATCCGCTTGCCATCCGGGCTATATAAGGCAGACCGCACAGGATTTGTGTGGCCTTTCAGAGGCAGTCCTATCTGCTGTCCCGTTTCCGCATCCCAGATGCGAATGGTATTGTCCACCGATGCAGAAACTATCCGCTTGCCGTCCGGGCTAAACGTGACAGAATTCACATAACTTGTGTGACCTTTCATCGGCTGTCCTAGCTGCCGTCCCGTCTCCGCATCCCAAATACGTATAGTATCGTCAAATGATGCTGAAACAATTCGTTTTCCGTCAGGACTGAATGAGGCCAGATGCACATAATTTGTATGTCCTTCCAGTGGCTGTCCTATCTGCTGTCCTGTTTCCGCATCCCAGATGCGGATAGTATTGTCATCGGATGCCGAGACTATCCGCTTACCGTCTAGGCTGAACAAGGCCGAGTTCACAGGCTCTGTGTGACCTTCCAACTGCCTTATCTGCCGTCCCGACTCCGCATCCCAGATGCGGATAGTATTGTCATAGGATGCCGAAACAATTTTCTTGCCGTCAGGACTGAATGTAGCGAAACACACATGAGACGTGTGTCCTTCCAGCGGCTGTCCTATCTGCTGTCCCGTTTCCGCATCCCAGATGCGTATAATCTTGTAACCAACTGAAACTATCCGCTTGCCATCTGGGCTGAACGAAGCGTATTCCACCTGCGTGCGACTCTCTAATGGCTGCCCTATCTGTTGTCCCGTTTCCGCATCCCAGATGCGTATGGTTTGATCTATGGATGATGAAACTATCCGCTTGCCATCTGAACTGAACGAGGCAGAAGTTACCTCGCTCGTGTGACCCAACAAGATTGCAGTCTCATATTGAGTCACCTCTCTTAAAACACTTTCAACTTCGGGCACATAAGGATAATCTGGATGTTCATCGTTTGGAAGCACTTCAAGGAGCAATAATCTTGCAAGGTACGAATCTCCTGATTTGGCAATGGCTGTCGCCTTTTCCGAAACGAATCGGCCCTGCACCCTCAACAGATTCTCCTTCTGCTCACGCTGTTTACGCTCTTCTTCGGCTTTCTCGCGCTCATACCGGTCCCACAGGGTGTCGAAGCCGATACCAAGCATACCAGCTACCACTTTTATGAAGGCGGCATCGCGACCGTTTTTGGTAACGTCGCCACCGAGACGTTCTTCATCCTTAGGCAGATCCAGTAGGGCGGGCGGGAAAAAGTCTTGCGGCGTGTTGCCCTCGACAATGAAAGGGAATATATGATCAGTCTTGCCCATGGAGATGAATGTCTCTACCTCTTTATTGACCCAAGGCGATTTTGCCGACATGGGTGAGCAAATTACGATGAGATTGGCCGACTTGGCCAGTGCGGCGCGAATCTGTTCAGGCAAATTACCAGCACTTAATTCATCAATGTCGCGGAATACAGGACGCAGATCCTGACGAATGTCAGTCCGCCCATTGAATGATGCCGGCAAGTGATAGTGCTCTAACTCATGCTGTAGCCATATCGCCCACTCTACATCTTCGCTCTTGTAACTTATAAATGCGTAGTATTTTTTGTTGTCTTCCATTTTGTGGTCATTCGTTGGTTTTTCTAATTTTGCCAGTGGTGTTGTTCACTCATCTAAAACATGTTACCCATTTCCATTTTCTTGTTTTCTTTCCCCTTTCTGCAACATCACCTGCCAGTTGAGACCAATACCTTGATGTGTGTACTCTTCTGCCTGATATCCTGCCTTGCTGATGCGCACCTGTGGACAAGGTTTCTGCTTCTCATTTGGGATGAAGAGCTTAAAGGAACCATCCTCATTCGACGTGCAAGTCACACCTTCGGCCTCCACCGTTGCACCACCGATGGGTTGCCCCTTTTCGTCAATAATGGTGCCTGCCAACACCCCGTATGTGTCATCGCGGTGGATATTTAGGCTTACTTTTCCGTTACGCTGTAGCGTTACCACCTTATCAACAGGTTCGTAGCCTTCGGCCTCGAATGTTAGCCGTGCCTCCTTGTTGGCAAAGCGTCCTGGCAGGTTCTTGTAGGTGCCCGTCCCGTCCGTTTCAGTCAGCACCATTATTTTCTCTTCATTGTCAAGCATTAGCACCACCTTCAGCGAGTCCGGCGTGGGAAGAGAGGGGTTGGTGGGGGTCATGTCGTTCAGTCGTATTTGGGTGTCAAATTCGGCATTATAGTGCCAAGCCAATAACAGCGACATCAATATGGCGACTGTTCCTGCTGCTTTCACTGCCACACCTTCCCTGTAGCGCATGTGGTAGCGGTTCCATAGATAGCTGTAGGCATTTGGTACCTCAATAAGTAGTGACACCGTTTTGACCAATGCCTTCCGCTTGTGGTAAATGCGCAGGTCGTCACCATAGTCGTTGATGCTCACACCCAAAATGTCGCCATCAGGGAAGGCGGCTTTAAGCACAGGGTTCAGACAATCATTCTCGTCGCCCGAATAGGATGTTCCATCCACGATAAACGGCAGGATGTGGTCGCGCCGCCCGGTGTCGATGAAATGCTGGATTTCCTTACCCACCCATGCTGATTTGGCCGAGTTGGGCGAGCAGATGACAATGAGCCATCTCGCTTCGTCCAGCTCTTTGGCCAGTCCTTCGTTCAATGACACGGTGTTCAAATCGGCTCTGTAGCGAAAAACCCGCAACTTCTCTGACTTATCCGCCCGTCTCACCACCTCATCCTGATCGTTCTTGATAACCACAGGAATGTTGTACGCCTCCAACTTCCGTTGTAGCCATTTCGCCCATTGGTCATCTTTCGAGTTATAGCTAATAAATGCGG
>JAFXDL010000107.1 GCA_017516265.1 Bacteroidaceae bacterium | reverse complement strand
GGCGGAGCAGTCCTGACGTAGCATGGAACATTTCAGAAGAACAGGTGAGCCCTTCGCAATGCGGAGGGCTTTTTTCTTTTTAGGGCATGCGGCACTTTTTAGGCACGGATGACGCGGATGACACGGAGATTTTTTCTTCTTCAGGAGTGTAGGAGTGTAGGAGTGACACTCCTGCCTTCTACACTCCTTAGAAAATCTCCTTTGCCCCTTGACCTTTTAAAGCATCAGATATTCTTCAACACATCGAGCAGATGTATCCACCAACGTTCAACGGAGGGGATGTGCATACGCTCGTCGGGTGAATGTACACCGCGCAAGGTGGGGCCAAAGGAGATCATGTCGAGCGAGGGGTACTTCTCGAGGAAGAGGCCACACTCGAGACCGGCATGGATGGCTTTCACCTTGGGCTCGGTGCCGAAGAGGCGCTTGTATGACTCTACGGCCACGGCCAGCAGGGGCGACTGGGGATTGGGCTTCCAACCAGGATAGCCATCGCCCACATCGACGGTGGCACCTGCCAGTTCGAAGGCTGCCTGCACGGTTTCGGCCATGTCGCGACGCGAAGAGAGGGTGCTGCTACGCTGGCTACTTCCGATGAGTATCTGATTGCCTTCCACCATCTTGATGGAGGCCAGGTTGCTGGAGGTCTCCACCAAGCCGGGCATGTCGAGGCTCATCATGAAGACTCCGTTGGCCACGGCATGTACGGCACGCAGGAGGCGCAGGGTGGTGTCCTTGTCGATGGCCATGGGAAGGGGGTCGGTGCTTTGGAGGACAAAGCGCATGTTGGGCTCTGTGACCCGATATTCGGCCTCTACCTCGGCGGAGAAGATGTTGAGGTCGATGCGGATGTCCTCCTTGTGCTTGGAGGGAAGGGCACACACGGCACGGGCTTCGCGGGGGATGGCATTGTGGAGGTTTCCACCGGTGATTTCGCACAGGTAGAGGTCGTACTTGTTGAACGCCTGCAGCAGGAAGCGGTTGAGCAACTTGTTGGCATTGGCAAAGCCCTTGTTGATGTCGTCGCCACTATGTCCGCCCGAAAGGCCACCCAGCTCGACGGTGAAGTAGAAATAGCCCTCGGGCACGGCCACGGGCTGATAGGTGAAGGTGGCATTGGTGCGGCATCCGCCTGCACATCCGATGAAGATTTCGCCCTCGTCCTCGCTATCGAGATTGAGCAGGACATCGCCGTTCATGAATCCGCTCTGAAGGGCAAAGGCGCCGGTGAGGCCCGTCTCCTCGTCCACGGTGAAGAGGCACTCCAAGGGGCCATGCTCGATGGTGGAGGAGGCCAATACGGCCAGGGCTGCAGCCACACCGATGCCGTTGTCGGCTCCCAGGGTGGTGCCGCGTGCACGCAACCATTCGCCATCGATGTAGGTCTCGATGGGGTCGGTGTCGAAGTTGTGGCTGACGTCCTTGTTCTTCTCGCACACCATGTCGATGTGCGCTTGCAGGACTACGGTCTTATGCCCCTCCATGCCGGGGGTGGCGGGTTTCTTGATGAGCACGTTTCCGGCTGCATCCACGAGGGTCTCCAGCTGGTGCTTCTGGCCGAAAGCACGCAAGTAGGCAATAATCTTCTCCTCCTTCTTGGAAGGACGGGGCACTTGACAAATCTCATCGAAGTACGAAAAGACTTCTACGGGTTTCAAATTTTTCATTTCCATATTTATTATAAGGTTTTTAGTTAAATTTCACCGTTCTTATTTCTCCATTACTAATTAAAGGAGTATATTTGCACCGCAAAAATAAGAAGAATGATTGAAACTCTCATCATAACTGTGTTAATTGTTGCTATTTGCCTGGCATTATTAGCAATAAAAATTATTTTTAAGAAAAATGGGCGCTTCCCAAACACCCACGTGAGCGGAAGCAAGGCCATGCGCAAACGGGGCATCGGATGTGTGCAATCGCAAGACCGCGAGGCAAGGGCACCGAAACGGATACAGGTGAGGGAGAGAGTGAAAAGAGTGAAGAGTGAAGAATGAAGAATTAGAAATTAAAAACAATATAACAAGATGAACAAGAAAACAATATTGAAAGGATGCGCCGCATTGGCGATGGGTCTGATGATGGCTCAGTGTGATGGAAACAAGCAGGCAAGTGCGCCCGTGGCAACACCGGCTAGCGGTACGGCTACTACAGGGCTGAAGATTGCATACGTGGAGGTTGACTCGCTGCTCTCGAGCTACCAGTTCTGCATCGACCTGAATCAGGAGATGGTGAAGAAGGAAGAGAACGTACGCGCAACCCTGAACGACAAGGGAAAGAAGCTGGAAAATGAGCAGAAGGACTTCCAATACAAGTTTGAGAACAATGCTTTCACCAAGGCACGTGCCGAGGAGGAGTACAACCGACTGATGAAGAAGGCTCAGGAACTGGAGGAACTGAAGGTGAAACTGGCCGAGGAACTGGCTATCGAAAACCAGCAGAACAACTTGCAATTGCGCGACTCAATCAACAACTTCATCAAGATTTACAATGCCGAGAAGCAGTACGACTTCATCTTGAGCAATGCCGGATTTGACAACCTGCTCTATGGCAATCCCGCCTACAACATCACGGGCGAAATCATCGAAGGATTGAACAAGAGATATAGCAGCAAGAAGTAAGAGAGAGAGAGGGCGCGTCAAAAAAATGATGCCTTTTGCTATTAGGCACGGATGACGCGGATTAACACGGATAAGAAATTATAACCATTATCCGCCTTTTGACTCATCGAGAACCTCTTTTGAGGTTTCTCATGAATGTATGGTCGGGAGCGGTAATGAAAATGAAATATAAATCCGTGTCATCCGTGTAATCCGTGCCTAAATTTATTTCTGACACACCCTCCCTCTCCCGAGGCTTTACTATTGGGTGAACATTCTCCCCCACTCCATTGTTGAGAGGTGTATGTGTCACACCTAAAAAAAAGAACAATGGAATTATGGAAAGTTTTGAAGAACTGATAGCCTCGGAAACACCTGTACTGGTGGATTTCTATGCCACCTGGTGCGGCCCTTGCCGGACAATGCACCCGATACTGGAAGAGTTGAAGAAGGAGAAGGGCGAAAGCCTGCGCATCGCCAAAATCGATGTGGACAAGCATGATGAGCTGGCAAGCAGGTTGCGCATACAATCCATCCCCACACTGTTGCTCTACCAACGGGGAAACCTGCTATGGCGACAAAGCGGAGCCCTCACCCTGGCCAACCTGAAGGAGGTCATCGGAAAATATGTGTAGGGGGAAGCAAAAAAAAGAGGGCATTTCAAAATTTTTAGGCACGGATGACGTGGATGACACGGATAAATTATAACCATTATTCGCCTTACAACTCATCGAGAATCTCTTTTTGATTTTCTCATGAATGTATGTCGGGGCATAATATAGAATATAAATCCGTGTTAATCCGTGTAATCCGTGCCTAAAAATGAAAAGAGGGCATTTTTGGAAATGCCCTCCTATAAAGAAATAGATTCTTACTTGAAGTAACGGTTGTAGAGACCTTCGAAGCCCTTGCCATGACGAGCCTCGTCCTTTGACATCTCGTGTACGGTGTCGTGGATGGCATCGAGGTTGAGTTCCTTGGCACGCTTGGCAATGCGGTACTTGTCGGCACAAGCTCCTGACTCGGCGTTCATGCGCTTCTCGAGGTTAGTCTTGGTGTCCCACACGCAATCGCCCAAGAGTTCGGCAAACTTGGCAGCATGTTCAGCCTCTTCCCAAGCATAGCGTTTGAAAGCCTCGGCCACTTCGGGATAGCCCTCACGATCGGCCTGACGGCCCATGGCCAAGTACATACCTACCTCGGTGCACTCGCCCATGAAGTGAGCGTTGAGGTCCTTTATCATTTCATCGTCGCAACCTTTGGCCACACCAATCACGTGTTCTTGTACGAACTCAATCTTACCTTCTTCCAACTGAGTGAACTTGTCGGCACCTACCTTGCAAATAGGGCACTTTTCGGGAGCTGAATCACCTTCATGAACATAACCACATACTGAGCAAATAAACTTTTTCATAATCTTTCTGTTTTTAATAAGTTAGTCAATAATATTATTTAAAAATTTTTGTATCAATTCTGATTTTCCTTCTCGTGGCATTCTTTGCAGATGCCCTTGTAGTAATGATGGATTTCCTCTACGGCATGGCCCTCGATGAGGAGTTCGCGTGCCTCGCGCTTCTTGCCCGAATAAGGAAGGTCGTGCACCCTTCCGCACCTGCGGCACAGGAAGTGGGAATGAAGCGAAGTGTCTCCGTCGAAATGGGCATTCTTCTCGTCAATCGTCAGCATCTGAGCCGCTTGCTGGTCAACAAAGAGCTTCAGTGTGTTATAGACTGTGGTCTTTGAAAGCGTAGGCATCGAGCCACAAAGAGCCATATAGACCTCGTCCGCCGTGGGGTGAGTGCGATGTGTCATCAGGTACTCCATGATGGCCATACGCTGAACCGATGGCTTGATTCCGTATCTTGTCAATCTTTCAAATGCATCCATATTCAATACAACTTCAAATTTGTAATCATTACATTTTTAATCACAGTGCAAAGATACAACTAATTTCGGATTCTGCAAACTTTCCTTCTACTTTTTTACATGTTTTAAGAATTATTTTTCTGCCTACCTTATTATATATAGGGAATATTTAGTAATTTCGCCACTCAAAAGGAAATATTCATCAAAAAAAGAAACTGATTCGAAGAAGATGAACTACGGTTTTGTAAAAGTGGCATCGGCCGTGCCACACGTCAAAGTGGCCGATTGCACACATAACGGCAAGGAAATCACGAACATGATTTTCCAAGCAGAGAAGGCACAGGTGGAATTGTTGGTTTTCCCCGAATTGTGCATCACAGGGTGCACGTGTGGCGAATTGTTCAAGCAACGCACCCTCTTGGACAATGCAAAAAGGGCACTACTCGCCATTGTGGACGAAACGAGAGAATGCGACGTCATATCCATTGTAGGACTTCCTTATGAATACCGGAATATGGTATTCAACATGGCTGTGGTAATCCACAGGGGAAAGATTAAGGAATTTTTGCCCAAATCGAACTTGTCACCTCAGGAAAAGAATTGGTTCATGGGAGGTGAATGTCTGGGAGATGAATTCTATCGGGTAGAAAGAAACTATGAAATCAGACATGCCTGCATCGACAAGCCTGTGGTGTTCAGCACACCTGCTTTCAGATTTGCCGTAGAGTTTCAAGACGAACTGACGAACATCCTTCCCACAAGCCCGGTGAAGAGCCTGTATGGAGCCGACATCATCGCCTGCATGGGAGCCAGCACTGAATACATCGGACACCACTCCTACGTGAAACAACTGATGCAGGTGCACTCAAGACGTTGCACATGCGCATACGTCTATGCCTCAAGCGGATACGGAGAATCCACCACCGACGGGGTGTATGGCGGAAGTGCCTTGATGTATGAGAATGGTGAACTCTTGCAGGAAAACGAACGGTTTCAGATGGAGCCTCAACTCATCATCACGGAGATTGACGTGGAGAAATTGCGCAACCGGAAATTGCGCAACAAGGATTTCCTGCGACCCGACTTCCACGACTTGACAAAGCATCTGGAGGATGAAGAAATCAATACGAAACCCGATGAGGAAAGGACCGACATCACCCTGACGCGAAGCATCTGCCCCACCCCATTCATCCCTCAAGGGGAAGAGTTGGACGAACGTTGCAACGAGGTGTTCAACATCCAAGTGGCAGGCCTCTGCAAACGCATCGAACACACCCATTGCCAAACGGCCGTAGTGGGCATCAGTGGCGGGCTTGACAGCACTCTGGCACTGCTCGTGTGCGCCAAAGCATTTGACCGGCTGAGACGTTCGAGAAAGGAAATCATAGGCATCACCATGCCCGGATTCGGCACTACGGGACGCACCTACAACAATGCACTCGGACTGATGGAGGCACTGGGAGTGACCATCCGCGAAATCAGCATCAAGGAGGCCTGCATACAGCACTTCAATGATATCGGACACGACATCAACGTGCACAACGTGACCTACGAAAACAGCCAGGCACGCGAGCGCACACAGATACTGATGGATGTGGCCAACCAACTGAACGGCATGGTCATCGGCACAGGCGACCTCAGCGAACTGGCTCTCGGATGGGCCACATACAATGGCGACCACATGTCGATGTACGGAGTCAATGCCGGAGTGCCAAAGACACTGATACAAAGTCTGGTGGGATGGATAGCCGACCACCATGTGGACGAAGCCTCGGCCACCATCCTGCGCGACATCATCGACACACCCATCAGCCCCGAGCTGATACCGGCCGATGAGCAGGGAAACATCAATCAGAAGACCGAAGACCTCGTAGGCCCCTACGAGCTGCATGACTTCTTCATCTACCACCTCATCCGCAATGGCTTCTCTCCGAAGAAGATTTTCTATCTGGCCAAACATGCTTTTGAGGGCAAGTATCAGGACGAGGTCATCAAGAAATGGCTCACCACCTTCTGCCGACGGTTCTTCAACCAGCAATTCAAGCGCTCATGTCTGCCCGACGGGCCTAAAGTCGGAAGCGTATCGCTCTCGCCACGCGGTGATTGGATGATGCCCAGCGATGCGTGTTCAACGGAGTGGCTGAAGGAGTGTGAGGAGCTATAAAAAGTTAAAAGTTTAAGTAGGGTTTCCAATTTGTTGTACCCTATTTTGCACTAATTTAGTGTGTAAGTCTATGAGGCTCAGTAGTAACCACAACTCTCCCTCTAAGTTAGAGGGCGTAGCAAGGTCCGTAGGAGGATGGATTAAATATCCATCCGTGCCGCAGCGAGGGGAGCACAGTGCTCTGTGCGACAGAGACCGTAGGTTCCCCGTAGGGAGAGGGCGTGTGTCTATAAAGTCTTCATTTTCACACACTCCTCCGGCCTAAAGGCCACCTCCCCTAACTTAGGGGAGGAGTGGTAGTT
>JAFXDL010000106.1 GCA_017516265.1 Bacteroidaceae bacterium | reverse complement strand
TTCACGGTTCATGATGTCTCTGTCACCCTGAGCGTAGTCGAAGGGTCTATCAGTCAGAGTATTATAAAATGTTTTGCTTGTAGATCCTTCGACTTCGCTCAGGATGACAGAGACCGTCTGTTCTGCATAAAAGAGGGCTTATCCACATCTAAGAGATTCAAGGATAGGGTATTATTAGTGTTTAGCGGACACTAATATTTGCTTATATAAGAGTGAACTATTATTCGCTAAAGCTCATCGACCATTCCAAAATATAAAATCTGAAGATGTTTTCGATGAACGAAGTGGATAAAACCTCTTTTGATTTTTATCAAGGTATGGTGTCTGCACT
This sequence comes from Bacteroidaceae bacterium, assembly GCA_017516265.1. GTDB lineage: Bacteria > Bacteroidota > Bacteroidia > Bacteroidales > Bacteroidaceae > Phocaeicola_A. Next base: position 19,400 of record JAFXDL010000106.1, on the reverse strand, counting down.
CCTACACTCCTGCTACTTATCTACTTGCGAAACTTGAATATAGGAACAAGTCCGACAAAAAGCCTACGAAAAGAGCTTTTTGTCGGACTTGTTTTTTAGGTGGAAGAATCTATTCTGATTACTCTAACAAGATAACATTTGCAGATTCATTCTTGTAGGCATCGTTATTCCACCCAATAGGTGCATAAAGACCTGTCGGATCACAGATAACGAAGTTACGACCATCGCACGGCAATGAGAAATATTCTCCACGCAACTCTGCATCCAATTGTGCATCTTCAGGGAAGTGGACTGCTGTAAGCAAATGCCCTGGATAATAAACCAATAGAACATCCAAACCGACCAAATCCCGTACCAAACGTGAGAACAAGATAGAACGGTCCTCACAATCACTGTAAGGATAATACAATGTCTCCTCGGCAAAGAAAGCACGGTCTTCGCCCCATACTTCTTCGTCAAATTTGTATTCAAAGGCAGATTGACAGAATTCCAAGAGGATACTGACAGCCTTGGCTTTAGAGCAACCTTCGATAGATTCCTTCAATTTTGGATAGAATTCGGCTTTCACCTCCTCAGACAATGGAGTATTGGCATACATAGCCCAACGGGTCATAAAGTCTCCATTGACATATGATGACGGATAATGATTGAAAAAATCCACCCGATTTTTATTCGTTGAAACCAATGCTTTCATCTCTTTATTGTGCAATGATACCAATTTTCGAGCGTCAGATTTAACAACCTCAAGCTTAGGTGCATAAGGAATAAGAAGCGACAATGTCTGTTCATCTTGCAACGCAGCTTGACAAACATTCAAACGCAGTGAATTGGCAATGGACTTGTCTTCCACATCCGGCAAGAATGCAAAATAGAAAACACCATCAATCTCAAAAGGAGGATTGTCATAAATAAAATAGTCGGATGCAACCAAAATGTAGAGTTTCCCCTGCTCACTGCTTGCCATTCTAATCTTATATCCTGATTGGCAATAGAGGAATGCTGTCAAAAAAGTAGCTTCATTAGTACCTTTTCCAAGGAATGATGCTGACATCTGATAAAGCATGTTCAGGTATGCCCAATCGCACAGGTCATACTCCTTACGCAACATCAAGCAATCGTAAAGCAGATTTGTACATCTGCTCTTTTCATCTTGTTCCACATCTTTTCCCATCCTAACAGAGAACTTTTCCCACTGCTTGGCTATCGTTTCAGGATACAGATTGGGCAATCTGAAACTGATGCGCTTAGGCTCAAGGCGCACTTTGTACTCAGTGCCATAAAAAGTGAATGTATGGTACAATTCTATGGGTTCGGGCTCTTCTTTGGAGGACTTCTTCTTGCTTCTTTTCTTATCCTTTTGTTCGGTCTTTTTCTTGCTGAATAAAGATTTCAACCAAGAGTTTTTCTTTCCCAACTCAACAACGGCATCCGTAGGTATCTCCTGACCTTCGACCATAAACACCACCTCACCCCCTTTGTCATAAGCATACACAGGTTTGTTTGTGGGAAGATTGTCCACATCTTTAGGAGAAGGTTGCGGCTTTGCCTTGGCTGGTTCTACATATTTATTCACTTTCAGCAAATTGTTAGTAGGTTTGGCCGCATCCTTAGCTGGAAGTTTCACTCTTAATGGAGTAAACTTCTCATCTTTAGGCTTCTGAACCGTTTCACCAGCTGTTTGGCTTTTCCACTCTCCTCTGATTGCATCAGCATAAACCTGGTTACAACTGTCACGGAAATTATAGTATTTCTCTTTAATCTCATTGACGAATATCCAGTAAATATCCGCATACGACGAAGTTTCTTGAGCCCAAACAGAATTTGAAAACATGAAGGCTATAGCCAATAATACGAATGTCCTTTTCATAGAAGTCATGATGTTCTGATGTTATTTTGATGATTCGGTGCAAAAATAGTTTTAATAGCTTACCTAAAGAAATATTCTGACGTAAAAAATGTTAATAAAGCCCTGTTTACAAGAATGTAAGCAGGGCTTTTATCCAAATTGGGAGAACAGGTGCTGTTATTTCTGTAAAATCACTCCTCCTTGAGGTGCAATAGTAACGGTTATTTGCGAATTCTTCTTCACTTTTATAACCTTCTGTTGCGGTGCCAACGTCTTGGCATTGTCATCATAAAGGGTGACCTCCTGTCCTTTTTCAAACATAGGTAACGTAAGCTTCAGTTTCAAGGGTTCAGTACCTGCATTGATTCCAGCTACGTACCAAGTATCACCATGCCGACGAGCCAATACGCAATATTTACCTGGATAACCATCAATGAAACGGGTTTCGTCCCAAGTGGTGGGAATTTGCTTCATAAAGTCAATGCAAAGAGCTGGCGCATCAGTCAAATTATTGGGAGCTAAAGCAAAATTCTGAATAGGATTCTGGAAAAGGATGCCAGTGGCCAATTGGAAGATGTCCGTTGTTCGTCGAATGGTTCCTCCATCATTGTTACGGTTATTGCGTTTATTGAGCAACACACCACCGAACTCCATGCTTCCTACTGTATTACGGATAAAAGGATGCAGACAAGCATTGAAAGCTTCGTTGTCACACGATTCTTGGGTGAAAATAAGATTCTCGCTAGCCAATACAGCTTCACTACCCACGTAATTGGGATACATACGTTCCCATCCGCGCGGAAGGGTGCATCCATGGAAAATACACATCAGACCGTGGTCATCGGCATCACTGAGAATCGCTTCGTAAAGGCGCATGGTCTCCTGCTTGTCACCACCAAAGAAGTCAACCTTAATACCCTTCACACCAAGGCTCTCCATCCACTTCATCTCACGTTTGCGGATGATGGGATTATCCATGTGGTGTACGGGACCTTGCTCAATGTCGTTCCAATAGCCACTAGAACTGTACCACAAGAAAACATCCACCTTCTTGCTATGGGCATATTTGATAAGGTCGGCCATACGAGTGCGTCCTATATTATTGTCCCACCAATTATCAATAAGTACGTATTCATACCCCATGGCAGCAGCCAAATCTATGTAGCGCACTTGGTCATCGTAGTTGATGCTGTTATCTTGCCACATAATCCAACTCCATGTTCCACGTCCATATTTATAATCGTGGGTAGTTTCATACAGAGGACTCACCAAATCCCAAGGGATAGTAGTTTCAACAATAGGCTTCAAGGTTTCGCCTATAGTGATGGTACGCCAAGGAGTAACACCTGGCAATGCAATACCTGGAGCCGACGTTCCGTTGCCATTATTCTCCTCAGGCATCGGATACTCGATAGTATAGAGCCCCTCAGCAGAAGCATCGCTCAAACGCGAAGCACAATAACGGCTATCGACGCCTGTCTCGCTGATAAGCACCCATCCATCATCGCCAACATGAAACAAAGCAGGAAAAGTGTAACCATGTCCGTATTGTGAACGGTCACTCATCGGAGCATCGGCTTTATAAACCTCTTCATAGCTTGGCTTCGTGCGCTTCCAACCAATCATAGCATCGCTTTGGGGAGTGAGGAAGGTGGTCGTCTTATCAGGCAGATTGAAACCTGTAGCCTCATCGGCAACCACACAAGCACGGGTATCACCCCACACGGGTATGGTATAACGGAAAGCTACATCGTTGTTGCCCACACGAAATTCCACACCAATACGACGGCGTCCGGACGACAATGTCATTTTCACTTCGTTTGCCACATAATGAGCATGACTGGTTTTGATGTTCTTCAATGAATAACAGTCTTCGATGAGGGTGGCGGGTAATGCCTTCAGGGTAAGTCCTTGGGTAAAGTCAGCCACATTGGTCTTCAATCCAAGCGGAGATTCTTCCAACATCTGCTTACCATTATATACTATAGAATATACCGGAGTTCCGCCATTTTCTCTGACGGTCACTTGCATCAGGCTGTCAGGGCTATAGATGGTCACATCGTCGGCCTGAACTGAAGTTATTCCCAGAAGGAGGAATAAAGGGAAAAGAAGTTTTTTCATATTTTATTTAATGACAGGACCCTCCCCCGGCCCCTCCACAAGGGAGGGGAGTAAAATGCCCACATTTTATAATGAAAGCTATCTACTCCCCTCCCTTGCGGAGGGGCCGGGGGAGGGTCTTTTTTATTACTTACCGTTCTTCACAAACTTATATACACAGAATGTCTTAGGACCAATCTGAGTGTTAAGCACATTGCCATTGATGGCGATACTGCTCTCCACAGGGATGATGGTGTTGGGGGCATCCACGGTGTTGTCCTTCAACAGGTCATCGGTATGGAAGGTGATAACCTTACCGTCGGTCAAAGTGGTCTTTTTCTTCAAACCGGTAAAGTTGAGTGTGATAGGCTGAGCCTTGTCACCTACGTTGATGACCTTCACAATGTAAGTCTTGGTATCATTGTCCCACACGGCACTAGCAAAAAGGCCATCCTGACCTTCCTGACCACTGACGGGCTGTCCGGCCATAGTCAAAGGCAATACATTGGTACCCTTGTTGTGTGCATAAAGCTGTTGCACATAATAGCTACAAGTTCTTACCGAACGGAGATTATCAAACCAGATCATATCGGGACGCCACTGCCATCCTTCCACGTGGGCAAAGAGCGGAGCGTACGTAGCCATGTGTACAATGTCTGCATTACGCTCAAGGTTAGTCATAAAGGCTGCCTCCAACAAGGCTGCATTGAAATGATTCCATTTCTTGCCGTTAGCACCGTGGCAAGCATATTCACCAGCAAATACTTTCGGACCCTTACGATCGTACTTGTCATAACGGTTACCTGCTGCAAGGAACCAACTTTCAGGACGATAGAAGTGTTCATCTACCAAATCAACCTTCAGACGCTTCATCTCCGGCCACAAATAGTCAAAATCAGGACCTTCGGAGTTTGGACCAGATGAACCGACAACCTTTATTTCGGGATGTTTCTCACGGAATACTTTCACAAATACTTCCAAACGTTCAGGATATTCCTTACCCCACTGTTCATTTCCAATTCCGAGGAATTTGAGGTTGAAAGGTTCGGGATGTCCCATTTCAGCACGCAACTTACCCCATTCAGTATCCACTGAACCATTAGCAAACTCAATGAGGTCAAGCGCATCTTGCACAAACGGCTCCAAATCGGCCACAGCACAGTGTGCGCTCTCATGATTGTTCTGATATTGGCAAGCCAAACCTACGTTGAGGATAGGAAGCGGCTCTGCACCAATCTCTTCGCTCATGAGGAAATACTCATAGAAGCCAAGGCCGTAGCTCTGATAATAGTCAGGGAAGAAACGGTGACCGAAGGTGTATTGCCAACGGTTCTCATTAAGCGGACGATTTTCTACGGGACCTACAGACTTCTTCCAGTCGTAGCGGGTCTCAAGGTCGGTCCCCTCAACAATACATCCACCAGGGAAGCGGAAGACACCAGGTTTCACATCTGCCAAAGCCTGAACAAGGTCCTTACGAAGACCATTCTTGTGACCATTCCAAGTATCTACCGGGAAAAGTGAAACATGCTCTACATCGGCTCCGTTCTGCCCACGCAAGAATACACGCATTACGGCCTTCTCCTCTGTCTTATTAGGAGTCAGTTCCACTTCATACTTCTTCCACTCATGAGAATTTACTGTGATTTCTGCACCAGCCAACCCTTGGTTTTCACCCATTGACTTGGTATCAGCAATTTCTGCATAAATCTTAGCGGTTCCGTTAGGTTTGGCGGTACGTGCCCACACGCTGAAGCGGTACTTCTTGCCTCTCTCTACACCGATACCGAAATAACCTTCGTTTTCAATACAAGTGTGCTTATGTCCGTGGCCCGAACCATTCAAACGTACATAATGAGGATTGCGTTCGAAAGGACCATCATTCTTCAATTCCACCTTACCTGCAACTTTCCAACCTTGTAAGTTATTGCAAGGGAACTCAAATGAGCGGTTCTTCACCAATTCGGCATAAAGACCGCCATCGGCAGCATAGTTAATGTCCTCAAAAAAGAGTCCATACATAGTGGGTTGGATTTGTGCTCCCACCTTCTTTGTCTGAATCACCAACTCGTGTGTGTTGGCGGTCTGCGCAGTAGCCGTCAGTCCAGCGGCCAGTGCCAGAGTTGTCAACAGTGTTTTCATTTGTTTTTTTATTTGGGTTAATAATTAATTATTCTGCTCTTCTCTAAATAGCCTAGAGATTCTAGATAATCTAGACGACCTAAAATTCCTATAGTCAAATTCCTTTCGCTTTAAAGGCCAAGGCATACATGCGCATCTGCTTTACCATAGCCAGAAGGCCATTACTACGCGTTGGCGAGAGATGTTCTTTCAAACCTATACGTTCAATGAAATAAAGATCACTTTCCAAAATCTCATCAGGAGTATGCCCACTCACCACCTGAATAAGCAAGCTGATGATACCTTTCACTATAAGGGCATCACTTTCGGCTTTAAAATGCACCAAGCCATCCATATAATCAGCCTGCAGCCACACACGACTTTGGCAACCTTCAATCAGATTCTGTTCGGTTTTATATTGTTCGTCCAACGGGGCTTGATCATTACCCAAGTCTATAAGTAATTGGTAGCGATCCATCCAGTCATCCAATTCACTGAATTCTTCGATAACCTCGTCTTGCAATTCGTTGATAGTCTTCATCTCCTAAATCTTACTTTATTTTTCATTATAGATAACCTCCAACACCGTTTGACCTACAGCTTGCAAAGTATTGCGGTCAATATGCTGCATATTGTCATTTATTGTGTGCCAAGTATCTCCAAAACTAGAAAGTTTGCAATCCACCATCATGGGGATGATGTCAATACAGGGAATACGCGCAATACGGTTGACAGGCAAATGGTCATCTGTGACATATCCGCCCAATTGTTTGGGGAAATATTTTCCGAATCCAGCCGTATGAGCTTTATTCCAAACTTTATCAATAATGGCAGATGCATATTCTTCTGAAAATCCCTCTTTATAAAAAGTAGCATCCTTACCACCGACCATATCCAGCAATATTCCAAAGCGGGCATTATACCCCGGAACATGTGGTGTACGCGCCCAATATTGTGAGCCCAAGCACCAACTGCCTTCACTATCAATTTCGGGCATAAATTGAGGCACACCATAGTCTTCCACATCAAAAAAGATAATATCTATACCTATTTCGGGCTGCAACAACTGTATCTGGCGAGCGACTTCCAACAGGACTCCCACCCCACTAGCACCATCATTAGCACCATCAACGGGTGTATGATGGTTTCTCTCATCCGGGTCATTATCCGCCCATGGACGACAATCCCAATGTGCACAAAGCAATACGCGTTTACGGTCCTCTGGTTGGAAAGAACCTATAATATTACGCATATTCAAGCGAGTCCCATCAAAAGCATCCACTACGTCACATTGTTCATTCACCAATGCCCCATACTTCCTTAAAAGCCCAGTCAAATAGTCTCCGCATCTCTGATGCGCAACACTATTGGGCACACGAGGGCCAAACGCAACTTGCTGAGCAATGTATGCGTAAGCACTGTCTGCATTAAAACGAGGAACAATCTTTGTCTCCAACATTTTTTCTTCAGGGGCTTGAACTTGCCGACTTCCTTTCTGACAGCATACAAGAAGCACTGATAATGCCAACAAAACTATATATTGGATGCCATGTATCTTCATAGTCTGATGCTAGTTGATGAAATAAAGCGCAAATATACACATTATCTTTAGGACTGAAAAAAATATTAACGTAAGATAACTATGTTTTTGCATATAAACTTTAAATAAAGAGTTTCAATAATGGTTAAAAGTTTCTATTCTTTTGTTCCGAGACTACGGATATTCATTACCTTTGCTGCCGTTTTTTTGCGAACACTACTCATTATTTATTAACAAAAAAAGTTACACATGGATTTAACAACAGACATCAGTACACAACTTAACACTGTCATTGACAAACTCATCACTTCTGGTATTGAGTTGGGCGAGCGCATCTTAGGCGCAATTATCATTTTCATTATTGGTAAACTTTTGGTCAATTGGATCAACAAACTGTTTGCAAAGCTACTGATTAAGCGCAAAGTGGAAGCAGGCGTACAGACATTCCTCAAGAGTATGGTCAACATCTTGTTGCTTGTCATGTTGGGATTGGCTGTCATTGGCAAACTAGGCATCGAACTGACAGGCTTTGCTGCCCTACTTGCATCTGCTGGCGTAGCCATCGGTATGGCTCTGTCGGGCAACTTGCAGAATTTTGCCGGAGGCATCATTATCCTCATCTTCCGCCCCTATAAAGTAGGAGATTACATTGAAGCCAGCACAGGTGCCAACGGTACTGTACAGGAAATCCAAATTTTCCATACCGTACTCGTAACCCCTGACAACAAGGTTGTATATGCTCCCAATGGAGCCATGAGCAATGCTGTTGTTACCAATTACAGCCACAAAGATGTCCGCCGCGTAGATTTCAGTTTCGGTGTAGAATATGGTACCGACTTCGAACATGTACAAGCCATCCTCAAAGAGATCATCGCAGCAGACAATCGTGTCCTTACCACACCCGCTCCTTTTGTAGAATTGGGACAATTAGCCGACAGTAGCGTAAATGTAACAGTCCGTGTTTGGGTTAAAGCATCAGACTACTGGGGAGTATTCTTCGATATGAACAAGACTGTATATGCAACCTTCAATAAAGAAGGTATCGAATTCCCCTTCCCACAACTTACAGTACACCAGGGGTAAGTGTGTCAAAATGATGCCCTTTGTTTTTAGGCACGGATTACGCGGATTACACGGATAAATTATAACCGTTATTCATCTTTCGGCCCATCGAGAACCTCTTTTGATTTTCTCATTAATGTATGGTCGGGTATAAAAGGAATATAAATCCGCGTTAATCCGTGCCTAATTTTATTTTTGGTACACCCACATCTTTGTGATTAGCCCGAAATATGGCACCTCCACCTGTTTATTAGAAGAATTAAGGAACAGGGTCATATCCACTCCCTCCCCAAGGATGGCATCGCAATATGCGACGAATAGCCAAATAAAGTCCTTTAAGAGGACCATGCTTCTTCAAAGCCTCTATGGCATATTGCGAACACGTAGGAGTAAAGCGGCATGAAGGAGGAGTAAGCGGTGAGATACAATTGCGATAAAAATGAATGGGAAGCAAGAGTATCCAAGTAAACAGATTCCGTAAGTAAATCATAGTTGGAGAGTCTTTTCGGCTATACGATGAAGCAGGTTCCTCATTTTTCGGCCAATGTCTTCAGAAGAGTGCAACTCCTTATCCAACCATATAAAAGCCAAGACCATCCCATGAGGCTGGTCTGCCAAAGCTTGAAGTAATATATCTTTGTTCAAGCGATAAGCTTCCCTAACCTGCCGCTTGACCCTGTTGCGTTTCACTGCCCGCTTGAACAATCTTTTAGGAACGCTAACCAGAATACTTACAGGAAATTCGTCATCTTTTGCAAGAGGCATATATACAACACGCAAAGGGAAAGCCGAAATAGACTTTCCTCCACTCTCAAAAAGCTTACCAATAACGGAATGCTTATTTTGGCGTTCGGCTTTACATAAAGTGGCTGTCATAAAATACCTTGTAAAAAAGCGCAGATTATACACGATTCTTTACGGAAAAACCGTAATCACCAGTGAATAATCCACGCTCAGTCTTTATTTCAATTGTTCTTTTTAAGATACAATTCAATAGCTGCAGCCATAGAAGGAGCTTCCACTGTAGGAGCCTCAATATCGAGGCGCAAATTTGCATCGCGTACAGCTTTGGCCGTTGTAGGACCAAATGAAGCAATGGCAATATCTCCTTGTTCAAAATTCGGGAAATTCTTCAGCAACGAGGCAATACCTGCCGGACTGAAAAATACGAGCATATCATAATCCAACTTTTCATCCTCCGCAAAATCGTTACTTACAGTACGATACATGACTGCTTCAGAATGTTGGACCTTCAAGCCATCAAGCATATTTTTAATCTCGTCATTATGCACATCAGACAATGGAACGAAATATTTCTCGTTCTTATGCTTGGCTATAGAAGCGGCCAAATCATCTACTTTTCCTGTGTTACCAAAGAACACCTTACGCTTGCGGTATTGGACATACTTCTGGATATACAGAGCTATAGACTCCGTAATACAGAAATATTTCATTGTCTCTGGAATATTCACGCGCAATTCTACACACAGATGAAAGAAATGATCAATGGCATGACGTGAAGTAAACACAACAGCTGTATGATCAAGAATTGAAACTTTCTGCTGTCTGAATTCCTTTGTTGTTACGCTCTCCACTTTGATGAAAGGGCGGAATACCATCTCTACACCATACTTCTCTGCAAGGTCGTAATAAGGTGACTTCTCCGAAGCAGGCTTTGGTTGAGATATAAGAATCTTCTTTATTTCCAATGTAATAAGTTTTTTATATCAGTATACTGTTTGTCAAACCCAGTCCTTTCCAAATTATCAGGATAGGAAAGATTTCGAGGGTGCAAAAGTACAAAAATAAATAAAACAGACCATGCAATCCTTTGAAAAATGTGCAAAAAGCCTTATAGAGAAGCAAAAAATTGGCCAAAACGAATAGGAATGCAAAAAATATGCAGCAATAAAAGGCAGACAAATTCAAAAATATAAGTAATAATGCAGCGGGGAAAAGCTGCACTCCAAACATTGATATTATCAAGAAATATGGCTTAATCCAGATGTTATTCCCCTTCTTGTCGAAAAACACCCAATTGACAAAACGGTAGATTATCCATTTCGCCATACAATACAACAATGCAAAACCGCTATATTGCACCCATAACAAGAAAATGTGTTCGCTAGTGTATCTTGGAGTTGGTTCTTGGACATAACAGAAGGTCAGCAGTAAGCCACAAAGCAAACAACATTGCAAAATGAGTAGCAAATCATTAAAACCGAACACGGAATATTCACCATGCTCATGTGAAAAGAAAAATTGGCGTATGCGTTGGTATATGGAAAGTTTGTCCTGTGCGAACACATAAGTTATAATCATGAAGCTACACAAAAGAACACCTATCACCCAATCATTCGATCGCAGCAAATGGGGTACAACCTCTCCTGTAATGCCAATCTCATTCATATTGCTGCCAGTTTGCGAATATTCTTATCCCATTCAGGAGTGCCCAACAACAGTTCTACCGCTTCTTCGGGAGTTGAGGCAGTACGCCAAATAGCCAAGTGCTGAGGACGCATAAAGTGTTGGTCCACCGCACGGTGCAACATTTCAATCAACGGATCAAAAAAACCATTGACATTCAAGATAACAATAGGATGCAGGTAAATCCCCAATTGTTTCCATGTGATTGCTTCCAACAATTCTTCCATGGTTCCGCACCCACCAGGCAAAGCTATAATACCTTCACTGAGGTCTGCCATCCGTTGCTTACGTTCATGCATAGAGTCCGTGACATGCAATTCGCTGAGTCCCTCATGATGCCATCCTTGCTCCACCATGAAGGAAGGTATAACCCCTGTCACTTGCCCACCCGCTTCAAGTGCCGCATCAGACACCGCACGCATCAGCCCAATACTGCCCGCACCATTGATGATACGTATCTGCTTATCAGCCAAAAGACGTCCCAACTGCCTCGCAGCTTCAAAATAGCAGTTGTCTATTTGGGTACTAGACGCACAATAGACACAGACTGATTTTATGTCATTCTTTCCGTTCATGCTTCCTGCCAATCTCCGTTAGCCTTGATGAGTTCTATGAGTTTGCCGACGGCTTCACTTTCCGGAATATTCTTCTCAATACATTCTTTCTGTTTATAAAGGCTGACCTTCCCTCGTCCGGCTCCGACATATCCATAATCAGCATCGGCCATTTCACCAGGGCCATTGACTATACATCCCATGATTCCTATCTTCAATCCTTTAAGATGACAGGTGGCAGCTTTCACCCGAGCAATGGTAGTCTGTAAGTCAAAGAGAGTACGTCCACATCCCGGACATGAGATATATTCAGTCTTGGTAGTACGCAAGCGCCCTGCTTGCAGTATGCCGAATGCAGTAGCTTCGACTGCTGTTGAAGGAATCAGGTTGTTTTGGTTAAGCAAACATACACCATCTACCAACCCGTCAAACACGAGAGCCCCCATGTCGGCTGCAGATTTTATCTGCAAATCCTCCAAATCCTGCTCTGCATAATGCTGGAAGAATATTACAGGGTTCTGAACGCTTTCGTTCATCAATTGATGCACGAGAGCACGATGTTCACCCAGTCTGTTCGGGTGCATGCTTTGTGAAATGACAACCACTTCTGGATGATTTTTCAAAACAGGCATAGCCTGATCCAGCATCAGATAAGGAATGAAGAGGAACTTCAATTCTGCTGGATTCTTATCGATATCTCCCAGATTGTTCAAGTTAAAGGCTGGCCATGTGTCTGTCTCTTCTGTCCACACATCAGCATCTACGATGTATGCCGTAGGCCACTTCTGTTCAGGCAAAGCCCGACCAGTATAGATATAGTCAGGCATGAGCGAGGGATTCGAGCGGTCATTTCCTTCCCAATGAAAGGCAATGACTACCGGATGATGCTCACCTCCAATATTGCGCACTGCCTTTGTCTTTCTACGGATGGGATGCAGGAAATCAAACTCCTCCGCAACCTCTCCTGGGATGTATGGGGCATCTTGGTGTGTAGTAATGTAATCAACCAATTTGCGTGCCACAGGAATTTCAGCTTCAGGAGCTTCACTCAACGATACACGGATGGTATCCCCCAGTCCGTCACTCAACAGTGCCCCTATGCCTAGTGCCGATTTGATACGGCCATCTTCCCCATCACCAGCCTCTGTAACTCCCAGATGCAATGGGAATGCCATGCCCTCACTCTCCATAACGGCCGCAAGCAAACGTACGGTCTTTACCATCACTACCGTATTGCTGGCTTTGATGGAAATGACCACATCCGTAAAATTCTCTTCCACACAGATGCGCAGGAACTCCATGCACGACTCTACCATACCTTCGGGAGTGTCGCCATAACGGCTCATGATACGGTCAGACAAAGAACCATGATTCACTCCGATGCGGATAGCCGTATGATTCTCCTTACAAATATTCAGGAAGGGAACAAACCGTGCCCGTATCTTTTCCAGTTCAGCCTTGTATTCATCATCAGTGTATTCCAATTGTTTGAACGTACGTGCCGCATCCACATAATTGCCCGGATTGATACGCACCTTCTCGGCATACTGTGCAGCCACATCAGCCACCTTGGCATTGAAGTGCACATCAGCCACAAGCGGAGTCATATACCCTTGTGTCCGAAGACCGATATTGATTTCGCGCATATTCTCAGCTTCCTTCAATCCTTGAGTTGTCAAGCGTACATATTCACCACCAGCTTCAATGATGCGTTTGGCTTGCTCCACACAAGCTTCGGTGTCCATGGTCACAGTATTGGCCATAGACTGTATGCGGATGGGATTGTTACCTCCCAAAGGAGTAGCTCCGATGTTGACTTCGTTGCTGATCCGACGAAAATAGTTGAACAGGTTTATCATAGGATATCGTTTGATAATGAGAGGGTATGTCAATTGGTCTTGAAATTATATTTGACCTCCTTCAGTTCTTCGTTAGCTTTTTCGATTTTCTTTTTCAGATTATCCTTGTATTCAGCAAGTCTTCCAGCCAATTCCTCATCAGCCAAAGCCAACATCTGTACGGCCAGAATAGCAGCGTTCAAGGCGGCATTGATACCTACGGTAGCTACAGGTATTCCGGGAGGCATCTGAACGATGGCCAACAGGGCATCCATTCCTTCCAACGTGCTTTTGATGGGAACTCCGATAACAGGTACGGTCGTCGAAGCTGCAATCACTCCTGGCAGATGCGCAGCCATTCCTGCAGCAGCAATAATCACTTGTATGCCACGCCCTTTGGCATTTTTGGCAAATTGCTCCACAGCCTCCGGTGTACGGTGGGCTGACAGTGCATTCATCTCAAACGGAACTTGCAATTCATCCAACAGTTTGGCTGCTTTTTCCATAATCGGGAGGTCCGAAGTACTTCCCATAATGATGCTTACGATAGGTTTCATAGTTTCTATTTTTTCTTACTTATATTATTATATATATGTCTCTTTTCATTAACCTCTTCTCATGCGTGCTACGGGGATTCCCATTTGCTGGCGATATTTGGCCACAGTCCGCCGTGCAACGTCAAAGCCCCTCTTCTTCAGTTCCTCCACCAATTGTTCATCATTCAACGGACGCTGCTTCTCTTCAGAGTCCACACACTCTTGTATGATGGCCCGTATTTCCCTGATTGACTTTTCTTCACCGTTGTCCATTCCTTTGGGGGACACAGCAGAATGTGTATCTTTCTCTTTCCGCCCGACATTGGGCTTACGATAACTGTCCCCAAAGAAGAATTTCAGTGGATAGATGCCAAAACTGGTCTCCACATACTTACAATTGCTCACACGCGACACCGTAGAGACATCCACTCCTGCCAATTCTGCCACATCTTTCATAAGCATGGGCCTCAGCAGACGTTCATCCCCTTCCAAAAAGAAAGGACGCTGCAAGGCGATGATTGTCTGCATGGTCAATTGCAACGTGCGTTTCCTTTGTTCTATAATGTCTATGAAACTTTGGGCAGCATCCATCTTCTGGCGCAGGAACAGCAATGCCTCCCGACTCTCTCTGGAGCTTCCTTCGGTTCTTGAATACTCTTCTATCAACTGGTTGAAACTTTCGCTCAGACGAAGGTCAGGAACATTTCCATCATTCAGATAAAACGTAATATTCTCCTCGGCATCCACCTGGACGATGAAGTCCGGTACAATCTGCTGCATCCCCTTTCCCACAGACTCACTGAGCGAACTTCCCGGGCGAGGATTCAAATGGGTCAGTTCGTGAATGGCACTTTCGAATGCCCCTTCATCCAATTTCAGATGTTGCATGATGCGGTCCCACCGCTTGTAAGTGAAGTCACTGTAGCACTTCTCCAATATCTGCATGGCATCCTCCTTGACCTGACTGTCGGGTTTGCGTCTCAATTGCAGCATGAGGCATTCACACAAATCCCGCGCCCCTATGCCTGCCGGGTCAAAACTCTGAATGACCTGCAACACCTCTTCCACTTCCTCTTTCGTGACATCTGCTCCCTGATAGATGTTGAGTTCATCAACAATGCCCGCCAGTTCCTTGCGGAGCAATCCGTCGTCATCCAAGGAGCCAATCAGGTATTCCGCAATTTCCCGTTGCTGGGGAGTGAGATGCTGCTCGCCCAACTGCTCTTGCAGGAGTTCATAAAAAGAGGTGGCAACCGAAAACGGAATCTCCTCAGCCACACCACTCTCCATAGAGGGATAGTCGCGCAGCGCATAATCGGGGATATCATCCTCCGTACGATAGTCGCCCAATGCAGCCAGTTCCTCCTCACCGACATCGTTGGAGTAGGTCCCTTCAGCAACCTCTTCTCCTGTGACGTTTTCATCATCAACGTCTTCTTCGTAACAATCAGCCGTAGGAGCCGATGCTGCATCCACCTCACTCTTCAGTTCCAAAGCCGGATTCTCCAGCACCTCGGCACGCACACGTTCCTCCAGTCCCTCAATAGGCAGTTCCAACAGACGGACAAATTGCACCTGCTGGAACGAGAGGGATTGCCGTTGTTCCTGTTTTTGTTCCTGAATCTGACTTGAGCGGTTTGGCATATCTTTTGCAATTCTCTTATTCGGGTTGCAAAATTAGTGGATTTTATCAGTATATGAAACTACTTCCGCCTAAAAACTCACGCAAAAGCGATGTTGGGGGCAAATCTTTGTCCTGGACTGGTACAAAATACTGCAAGAATCTCCGCAACCGGTACGCCTCGCTGTACTCCGGCCGGTTCTGTGGCACACGGTTCAGGATGGGCATAGCATGTTCCTTCAACACGGCCAGTTCGAACAACATGGCCGAATTGAACATGACATCGGCATTTTCCTGATAGGGGAATATCCATTTGTCCTCGCCCCTCCGCACACTGGACCACCGGCCGATGGTCTCTTCGGCAGAGTATCCGCGGTAATTGTAGTCACGGATAATGCGTCTGAGCAGTCGGTTATCCGTCGTCGGGATGTAGTTATGATTGTCCAGCAAGATGGTGGTCAGTGCCGACACATAGATGCGGTATTTCTTCTCTTCCGGGATAAGCGGAGTCAGTTCCGGATTCAAGGCATGGATACCTTCCAGTATCAGTATCGTATTCTCCTCGATACGCAGTTTGTTGCCGTTGAATTCGCGCTGCCCGGTGGTGAAGTTGAAACGTGGCAGTTCCACCTCCTCCCCATTCAGCAAGGCCTGCAATTGGGCATTGAAGAACGGCAAGTCCAGTGCGTAGAGCGATTCGTAGTCATACTGTCCGTCAGCATCGCGTGGGGTGTCTTCTCGGTTTACAAAATAATCGTCCAGCGAGATGGCCTTCGGCTTCAGCCCACAGGTCATCAGCTGTATCGACAAGCGTTTGCTGAACGTAGTCTTCCCCGATGATGAAGGACCGGAGATGAGCACAACCTTCACCTTTCCGCGCTGGTGTATCTCTTCGGCAATGCGTGCAATCTTCTTTTCCTGCAGAGCTTCCGACACATTGATAAGCGACGTGGCATACCCCTGATTGCAGGCCGTATTGATGTCGCCCACGGTACTCACCCCCATGATGTCGTGCCAACGGCTGTGCTCCTGAAACACATCCAGCATCTTGTCCTGTCTCACCATGGCGTTCAGTTGTGTCGGATTATTGGGGTCAGGATAGCGCAACAGCAGTCCGTCATCGTACTTGATGAGGTCAAACAGATGGATATACCCCGTATGGGGCAACAGGCTTCCGTAGTAATAGTCGGCCGTATCGTCCAATGTATAATAAAAGGTATATAGGCTTCCCGAAGTCTCCAGCAGTGTAGCCTTGTCATTCATGCCCAGTTGGCGGAACAGGCGGGCAGCCTGCTCCGTAGGCACCTCGTGCCGACGGTAGGGGATGCACGAACGCACTATCTCCTGCATCCGCTCCCTGATGCTGTTGACCTCGTCTGCCGTAGGCTCGTGCCCAATCTCCAGCGTGCAGTAGTGGCCTTTGGAAACAGGGTGCTGCAGTTTTATCCGTCCTTCGGGATAGAGATCGGCCACAGCCTTGCAGAGCACAAAGCAAAGCGAGCGCACATACGTGCGCATTCCCGACGATGATGTGATGTCCAGAAACTCCACATCCATATTGTGATAGACCTTGAAGTTCAGTCCTTCCACCACATTGTTCACTCTCGCACTCGTAGGTCCTTGCGGCAGGCTCACTCCACTGGCTTCATATACGTCCAGCAGAGAACTCCCAGGAGACACTTCAATGCTTCTCCCATTGTTTTTACAGAATATTTGCAGCATATTGTTCTTGCTTATTGAGGATTTTAACTCTCCAAAAATACCTTTTATCCTTTAGCTGACAAAGGAAACAGGTCAGAAATTAGCTTTTTTTATATTTACAGCATCTTTCATTTTTTATTCCGAACAAAATAGCCCCCAAGTTTCTTTCGAAATCAAGGTTTATCACTACATCACCCTACAAAAGACAGACGAACCCTTCTCCATTTTCACGCAGCCAGCTGCATCAATCCACGCAGCCAGCTGCATCAATCCACGCAGCCTGCTGCATCAGCTCACGCAGCCTGCTGCATCGGCCATCGCAGCTAGCTGCATTTATTGGGCACAAAAAAGAGCGGGCTTTCTGATGCCCGCTCTGATGAATTGGAAAAATTGAATGGTCAAAAATCTCACTTCAGCCTCATATTCTTGCAACGCGGATGTCTGAGTATAAGCATTTGAAATGCGGCTTGATTATACTATGCGCGTTGCAAACGCGCTACTCACAACATCCGCATTGCAAATGCGGATGGACGGGCGGCAGAATTTTGTATCCCAACCAAAATGTTCTTACAAAACATCTGCACCTTATATCCCTGCCTTTTCACGCATATCTCATTCGTTTCTGAAACACTTGACACTTACGCCTGAAAGACTTGACGCTTGGCTCCACAACTCTTGACCCTCCCGTTTGCAAGTGTCAAGAGTTTCGGACGGGAGGGTCAAGTGTTTTGAGCGTAAGTGTCAAGAGTTTTGGGAAAAATTGAGTTTTCCTTCATTTTTCGCCGATTTCCCAATTTTCAGGCGTTTGGTGTAAATATTTAACAATCTCACTTCAGCCTCATATTCTTCCATCCGTCGCCCAATGCGGCCGATGAGACTACGGTCGGAGTCTGGCTCTTGCCGTTGGTGACGATGGACTCCTGTGACACCTTCTCGCGGATGTAGCTGCCCAGTTCGCCCAAGGTGGCGTTGCCCTTGCTCTCCTGCAACTTCTTCAGCAGGAAGTAGGTGAAGAGGCCGTGTCCCTTCTCGGTGTAGGGATAGGCCGTCTCGTCGGCACTGGCCGCTGAGAACACCACCATGTTCCCCTTCGGCTCCACATCGCGGGGCTTGATGGCCACACCGCGTGCCGAGGCCAACATACCCTCGCCGCGCTGTGCACCGCTGAAGCAGGCGTCCATGAACACCGTCACACTCTTGGCTCCCAGTCCTGCCAGCTCTTCGTACAGCTTGTTCGTAGCGTAGCAGGCAGCAGTATTCCGTCCGTCCGCATCCACAGGGAGCAGGAAGGCATCCTTGCTGTCCTCGTTGGGAAGTCCGTGACCGGCATAGTAGAAGATGATGTTGAGGTTCCCCTTATAGGCTTCGGCTATTTTCTTGATGTTGTCAACAGCCGACAGCAGGATACCGAACGTGGCATCCGTATAGGTCTTGATGTTCTTCTGCGGAAGTCCCAAGGTCTTTTGGCAATAGGTGGCAAATATCTTGGCATCGTTCAGTGCGTATGGCACTTTGGACACCTGACTGTAGTTTTCGTTGCCGATGATGACGGCGAAGGTGTTGTTGGCCGCCTGTGCACCGCTTGGTATGTCGGTGTCCACATCTGCCAGTCCGCCAACGCTCAGTTTCTTCTGCTCTACGGTGACACCATTCTGCCGTTTGCTGAGGTCCTGCTCGGGCGTAGTCACCACACGTTGAGCCATCTCCTCCAAGGGGTTGAACGTATAGTTGATGTTGTCCCCCTCAGTCATCGCCAGTTCTATCGGCTTGAAGTTGTAGTCAATCTCCGTCACGGCATACTTCGCCTTGGTGTTGCTGTCGTAGGTATAGGTCTTGTCGCCATCCTTGAAGGTCACGGCCGTCAGGGCCACATCGTCACCGTTGGGGACGTAATTCAGCGTGGCGGTCAGCTTTATCTTCTCCCAGTTTGCCTTGAAAGAGGGGGCATCTTCCACCTTTACGGGCAAAAGGATGTCGGCAAAGGCTTCACTACCAGATTTAATCATGAAACTTTGGTTGTCGGCATCGTAGGTTGAAAGTTTGAGCAAATCAGC
>JAFXDL010000105.1 GCA_017516265.1 Bacteroidaceae bacterium | reverse complement strand
GAGGTCCTATTTTGCATAAATATACAATCGATTGTATATTTATACATTTTAGAGGTAACAAATCTTGAGAAAAACGGACTCTTTCGGACACTTTAGCCGCTAACCTCTCGAGTGGTTAGCGGCTAACCACTTGAGAGGACACGGGCTAATCGCAAAACACTTTAGCTGCTAACCACTTGAGAGGTCAGCAGCTAACCACTTTGCGACACGCCCCGTACACACCCTTGCTTTTTGCATGAATATACAGAAAATGCTCCATTATGCAGGCTTCCGGATTTGCGGAATAGGAAATTACAGGAATACAAGATTTATTACTTCGGATTGTTGCTTTTCGTTAATGCTAAGAGTTCAAGGTTCAAGGTTTAAAGTTCAAAGTAGGGGGTCCGATTTGATGTAACCTATTCTCGTTCTTTTTCAACGCGTAATTCTATGAGGTTCAGTAGTATTCAAACTCTCCCCCTGTTTTAGGGGGAGTGACCTTGTGGCGAAAGCTTGCAAGGTGAGGGGGTGAGAGGGTGAGACAAGTGAGACATAGCGTGCTTCCTTTTTTGTAAACCCCTCCAACCGCCTGCCTACCCTTAAAAGGGCGGCGGTTTGTGCTCTCTGTCGCACAGAGCACTGTGCTCCCCTCACTGCGACACGGGGGTGTGCATTCTATGTTTCTATGCAAATAAAACATAGAATGCACACCCTCTCCAAGGGTCTTGCTACGCCTCTAAAACAGGGGAGGAGTTGTAGATACTCTTGCCACGGACGACTCTGCTATGACCTTGGATTGTCAGTAAAGAACCTCAGAACTTGAATTGCAGCGCCATGCGGACACCGTGCTTGGAGGCATCGGGCAGATGCAGGTAGGTGAGACGACGCCAATACTCGATACGCAGAATCTTGAAGACATTGTGAAGACCGACATGGTACTCTACATAGGGGGTGTCGGTATCCATCATGAAACTGGTGGCCTGCCCATTGCGCTGAGGGAAGAGGAACAGACGGTCGTCGGTGGGATGCAGATTGGGATTGTTCTTGTCTGAAAGTCCGCCATAGAGGACGTTCACCCCAAAGACTTCGCGCCAATTGAGATGCTTCAGCAGGGGTATACGGTTGAGCAACAGGCCGTTCAACTCGACGGTGAGGTCGAGCGAAGCATAGCGGTCGTTGAGGAACTCCATGTTGTTCATCATGTGGAAATGGTTGTTCTGTATGATGAACGACTGGTTGGCGGCAGGAGAGAGCAACAGGGGGAAGGGGACCTGATCCCACACCACACCGCCCTTCAGCATGGCATTGACACGCCCCCAGGAAGAGAGCCAGAAGCGTTTGTAGAAGCTGGCTTCGGTGATGTGATAGTGATACCGGCAGCCCAACACGCCCTCCAGACCAACGGTGTGGGAAAGGGTGAAGACGGAGGCATTGCGGTTGACCGCCAGACGTCCCTGCTTGGAGTTCACAAAGGTCTCACCCGGCGCATATCGCAGGGTCAGGGAGGCCTCGGCTGTGGTCAGACACTTCAAGGCTGTGCCTGTCCCCTGACGGAGATAGGCCAAGCGGCCGACGGGTGTATCGTCGGTATGGCGAAGCTCCAAGGTGGTGGAGAAGGTATTGTGGGCCTCATAGACAAAGGTGAGTGCATTGCGCCTGATGAAGGACATCTGATCGACGGTATTGGCCTTCAGGGAGAGGAACATGTTGTCCTTGTCGGTCACCAGATACTTGTCGGCCGGAGCCATCACATCGTACAGGTGACTGAAGGTAATGGAACGTCGGGGAAACTCGAAGGGCAGACGTTTCTTCTTGGCAAAGGAGTATTCCACCTCGGCCTTGTACTTGGGACGCCCGTCCCTGAAACCATAGGCCACATAGCCCTTGAAGAAGAGGTGAGGATTGAAGGCCGCAGTGGTCTTGCCACTGAGACGGAGACGGAGGCCGTCAACATAGTTGCCCGAAACAAGGGTGTTCACAGGACCGATATCGAACTTACTGGGACTGCCCTCACGACCTGTCTCAATGAAATTCTCTATCAACGCACGTGCCGCAAAGATGACGTAACGGAAACCGGGCATCTGACGGACATCGTTGACAAAGCGGGCCATACCCTCTTCCTTATCCGTCAACGGCACGGGACGGTACTGATTCCAGAAAGCTCCGTCCTGCACGGGTGCATCGAGGGGATTGGTGAAGTGACGGACATCGAACAGGCTGTCAGCCAAAGGGGTGGTGGTATAGTCAGAATAGCGGGTGACACGCTGAACCTGTACACTCTGCAGGAGATCTGTCAGCGAAAGGTTCACCCGAAAATCATCGGTCATCGGCACCCACATGCCATCGGGCAAGCGCTGGAACTCCTGCAGGATATCTATCCCACCCACGAAGTTCACACCTGTCTTCTGAGGCAGGGTCATGCGGCAACGCTTCACCTGCCAGGTGGAATCCTTCACAACATAGAGGTGGCCCGAGAAGCCGAAGTCGCGACTGTTACGGGGGACGAAGGTGAGATGAATGCAGGAATCCCTATCGACCAGCAGGGTGTCCATGATGTAATACTGATAAAAAGAGATGGCTCCCGTGGTGGCTATAGGGCTGATGAAACGCTTTTCCAGAAGGGCTATGTCTTCGTCGTAGATATTGATATTTCCAAAAAAACTCTGCATGATGGTACCCATGCCTTCGCCCACACTCAGGAGGTCGTTGATACCGGTACTGCGGTGGCCCATAATCAGTGTCTTCTGGTCCTTGGGAGTGCTGCGCCACAAGTAGCGGGTGACGGTCTCGTCCATGACCAAGGGCAGAATCAAGCGATGGGTAACGGGGTCCACCTCCACCTGGTCTTTCAGGAAAGGCATCTGCTTGAATAGTCCGCCCTGCATCTTCTCGGGCGTGATTTCGTCCAACGAAGTGGTCATCTTCTGGTATCCGTAGTAGCTGCACCAAGGAGTGCGCTGAAGGTCGGCCCGCCACTTGTTGGCTATGACACGACGCATCAAATCGACGGCCGGATTGTTTTTCCGGCTATACCGCTCGCGACGGGGCTTCACCGTCACTTCATTCAGCTGATGGGAACTCTCGCACAACTGTACATTGATGCGCCGGTTTGCTCCGCGTGATACGGGAATGCTCTTACGGACATACTCAATGGAAGAGAACACGAGATTGACCACTCCCCTACCCGACATGGCTGGCAGGCGGTAACGCCCTTGGTCATCTGTCTGGGTACCAGTGGAAGTGCCTTCATAATAGACCTGTACAAAAGAAATGGGTTCATGGGTAAGTGAATCTGTAACGGTACCATACACCTGTGCCGACACTGGCAAAGCAACCGCCAGCAACAGCAGGGACACGAGCATAACGCGAGTAAAAAAGTGTTTCGTACATTCCATTTCAGCGGCAAAGATACAATGCATTTGCAATTTATCGTGCACAATTTACGATTTATTGTAACCACGTAATAAAATTTTGCTTATATTTGCAATGCAAATGAAGTCAAGAAAAGAAATGTCTCTCTCTATCCTGATACCGACCTATAACTATGCGGCCTACTCATTGGCTGAAACCCTGTCCCGTCAAACCGGAAGGTTAAGCATCCCCTGCGAAATCATTGTGGCCGACGATGCTTCAACCGACCAGGAATGCCGACGGAGGAATGGCCTGATAAGTACCCTCCCACAATGCACCTGTCTGGCATTGGAGCGGAATGTCGGACGGGCACGCATACGGAACCTGCTGGCCAAGGAGGCATCACACCGATGGCTATTGTTCTTGGACAGTGACGGTATGCCGACATCGGATGATTTCCTCACCCGCTATGAAGCGGCCATAGCCGAAGCTGAAAAAGGAGGGCAGGCGGTCATCTGCGGAGGTATCGTGCATCCGGCATCCTGCCCCTCGCCACAAGTGAGCCTACGATGGAAATATGAACATACAGCCGAACCCCATCACACCGTAAACGAACGCAAACACAGGCCATGGGGAGCTTTCCGAACTTTCAACTTTGCCGTACGAAGCGATGTCTTCAACCGCATACAGTTCGATGAGACATTCAGGCATTATGGATACGAGGACGTTCTCTTCGGCCTGCACCTACAGGAAGCTGGGATAGAGATATTGCACATTGACAATGCACTGATGAATGAAGACATCGAACCGAACGATGTATTCCTGAGAAAGACAGAAGAGGCTCTGCGTACCCTCAAACTACATGCAGACAAGCTGGGCAGTTCTGTCCGACTGCACCACCAAAGCCAAAAGCTACACCGCATACCGGGAGTGGTTCTCTTACTCAAATACACATTCCGCCTGCTACAGCCTTGCATGAAGAAGAACCTGACATCACAACGTCCCCTATTACCTCTGTTCAACCTCTACAAACTGGGGTATTATCTGAATCTGTAAATGCAGCCTGCTGCGTTGGCTAATGCAGCCAGCTGCAATGGGCATTGCAGCTAACTGCAACGACTGACGCAGCAGGGTACAATTTTGGGGGTCAGTCCGAAACCCTGGTTACAAATTATGCACACCCTCATCATGTAAACCTATTATATATAACTGGCTTTTCGGACTGTTCCCCATTTTTGATTCTGATTCGGGCAAATCTTATAGAAACAAAAAAGCCTTGCAATTGCAAGGCTTCTTGGAGGGTGACTAGTGGGATTCGAACCCACGACATTCAGAACCACAATCTGACGCTCTAACCGACTGAACTATAGTCACCATGTACAGGGCTTTTCTCTAAAAGCGATGCAAAGGTACTGCTTATTCTTGAAACATGCAAACTTTAGAGCAAGTTTTTATTCAAAAAAATATTCTTTAATTCCTATATTGTTTGTTTTGAATAATTTACGAGCAGTCCCTAAAAAGCGGTCAAGACGGGCAGATTCGGCATTATTGATACCTGTAGGGGAATTGGCAGCCGGATAAAGCAGGTAATTCCCTCCTCCACGAAGTGACGGACGCGATGTCCACACCAGGCTATACGAACAATCGGCCAAAGCGGCAATATGCCCTATTTTCTTCAGTTCAAGCTTGACCATTGCTCCACCATCGGTATTGGGAGCCGACATGTTGGATATATAGTTTCCCAATGAATAGACAACAAGATGGCGAGCTGCCGTATGGGCATCATCACGCACTTCCATAGGTTGGAGCACATGAGGATGGGATCCTATCACATGATCTACACCATGAGCAATCAGCCAATCGGCCATCTCACGCTCTTGACGCTCGGGAAGCAGACGATACTCAATCCCCCAATGCATACAGGCAATGATGACATCGGCCTTCATCGCACGGGCTTTTCGGATATCCTCCACGATTTGTGCCTTATCAATGTAGTTCACCACATTGGGCGACTGCACCTCTATGCCATTGGTGGCGTATGTATATGCAAGCAGAGCTATGCGGAAACCGTTCTTTTCAATAAGCAAAGGATAGAGTCTCTCGCGCGCGTTCTTATTTATATATGTACCCGCGTAGGGTATCTGCAAGGAGTCAAGCATATGAATGGTACGCTCCAATCCTCGCTTCCGCCTGTCCAAACAATGATTGTTGGCCGTAAGCAGGATGTCAAAACCTGCATCCTTGATTGCCCGGGCATATTCATCGGGGGCACTGAACTGAGGATATCCCCGATAGGGACGGCCTGCCAGAGTCACTTCCAGATTGGCAATGGCCACATCGGCACGACCAACTTCTTTTTTGACATATTGGAAACAAGGGGCATAGTCATACGTGCCATCGGATTGGCGGGCAGCATCAATCTGTCCTTGATGTTGCATCAAATCTCCGGCAAAAAGCAAAGTGATACGCCCAAATTCCTGAGCAGAAAGAGAGAAAGGGAGAGGAAGAAAGAGCAGGAAAAGAAAAAGAGAAACCCTCATCCTTACCTCTCCCAAGGGAGGGGAGTAAAATGCATTAGAACTTCTTTGCCTATTCATAACAGTTCAAATCAATCTACTCCCCTCCCTGAGAGGGGTAAGGGAGGAGGGTCTTTTGTTTTTTACTTATATATTTCCTTCTTGCCCGCCAAAAGGGTATTCTTCATGAGCGAACAGATGGTCATGGGGCCTACGCCACCAGGTACGGGAGTGATGTAGCTGCACTTGGGAGCCACTTCGTCAAACTTCACATCACCAGTCAGTTTGAAGCCTGACTTGCGGGTGGCATCGGGCACACGGGTGGTACCTACGTCGATAATGACAGCTCCCTCCTTCACCATGTCAGCCTTGACAAAATTAGGTTGGCCAAGGGCGGCAATAATGATGTCGGCCTCCTGACATTCCTTCACCAAATCCTTGCTACGGCTATGGCATACGGTTACCGTGGCATCGCCCGGATAGGCTTTCTGCATCATCAAGCTGGCCATGGGTTTTCCCACAATGTTGCTACGGCCAAGAACAACACACTTCTTGCCCTGAGTCTCGATATTATAACGCTTCAGCAATTCAAGGATACCGTTAGGAGTAGCAGAAATGTAGCAAGGAAGACCAATGCTCATGCGTCCTACATTGATGGGATGGAAACCGTCCACATCCTTGCGGTAATCAATGGTCTCTATCACTTTCTGCTCCGAAATATGCTTAGGCAAAGGCAATTGCACGATGAAGCCATCTACATCAGCATCTTCGTTCAACTCGCGCACCTTGGCCAGCAATTCCTCTTCGGTGATATCTGCCTCATAACGGATGAGACTAGACTTGAAACCACACACTTCGCACGCCTTTACCTTTGCGGCTACATAGGTCTCACTACCTCCATCGTGTCCAACCAAGATGGCGGCCAGATGAGGACGTTTGCCACCACGAGCCACAATATCAGCCACTTCGGCAGCTATTTCTTGCTTTACCTGTTCGGCAATAGCTTTTCCGTCTATCAGTTGCATAATTATTGATTATCGGACCCCATCCCAACCTTCCCCAAGGGGAAGGAGTTGAATGATTAGCAAAGCTATCTACTCCACTCCCTTGGGAGGGGTAAGGGGACTCTGTTTTTTTTATTTTCCAAACATATATTTCTCTACCATAGGCTGCATGTTGTCACCACGTAAGTTGGTACGGTCGAGAATCTTGCCATCAGGACCGATGAGCATGATACAAGGGATACCCTGTACACCATACAACTTGGTTGCGGTTTCATTTGAGTCAATAATCTGCGGCCATGTAATCTTCTCGGCTTCCATTGCTGGTGCAAGATTCTCTATCTTGTCCCATACGTAGATACCTAAGACGGTAAGTCCCTTGTCCTTGTAAAGGTTATGCAATTTGGCCAAGTTAGGAATCTCGCGCTTGCAGGGGCCACACCAGCTTGCCCACATATCAACAAGCACGTAGTTGCCCTTGCCTACATAGTCAGAAAGAGAAACGGGATTACCATTGACGTCCGTGCCCTGAACGTCTGTATAAGGTTGGCCAACAGCTGTTTTCTTTTGAGTTTCCAACGTATTCTTTGTCGTAGAGACACGCTTGGTAGAAGCCAACCAAGGGCCGAAGCCATTCATCAGTTCCAACTGTTCATCCACACTGAGGATGCTCAAGAACTGGGTAAGCACATAACCGACCACATCGTTCGTATGACCCTGATAACAATCAAGCACCTGCTGCTTGAAACGGGGCACCCACGCTGCCTCATAAACAGCAGCCCACTCCTCGCGGCTACCTTCGAAAGCCTCATATGCTTTGTAATATTCAGTATTGATACTGTCCAATGAAGCAGATACACGAGTCAACTCATCATTGAGCGGAGTACCCTTCGAATCACCATTGTCAGTAATAGTGACATCACCATTTTCCAGTGCAAATACAGCCATAGAGCTACGTCCATTGATAGAGAAGCCAGCCACAAGAGCCGTATCCACCTGTCCTTTAAACACATAAGCATTGCCATCAACAACGGTACTATCGACACACTCGCCATTATCTACGTTCAAGATGTACACAGTCTTACCATTCAAAGTTGAATCGGGAAGTGTACCTGAAACAGTATAACCTGCCGAAGTCGGATTACAAGCGGCAAACATGGCAACTGCACCAAGTAGGCCTAATGAGAATAAGTTCTTTTTCATAATCTTCTAGATTTTTATTTTTGATAATTCAATTGTTTTTGCAAATATTGCACCCGAGAAGATGATTGCAACGAAGGTCCTAAACTCTGTATGACCTCCTTACGCTCCTCATCATCCAGAATATTCATATACGAGCTGTAGAGAAGATATTGACCAACAGCATCATCCCGATGTTCTCTGAAAAGTTCGCGGGCCTGCTTCTTGACATTTTGGATATATTCCTCTTTATAAGCCATCACTCCCTTTTTCTCACGAATGGCCTTTCGCATCCCCCGATTAAACTCGCGCATCTGATTGTCCTCCATCTGGTTGATACGGGCCAGCTCATCATTAGAACCTGTGCCACTGGGATATTTCGACTTTGTATAATCCAACTTTATCTCTCCTTTCTCCAGAATCAAGCAAGAGGATAACCCAGGCTTGACATGCAACCGACAGAAGGCAGGAGTCTCCACATGACCCTCAAAGACAAACTTGTCGCCCTGAACGATAGCGGTATCCACCCTCTTCCAATCGTCCTGACGGACAAGATAAATGTCATAACCATCAGCCGTAGAATCAGGCAATACGCCCGATACGATGTAATCTCCACCCGACGATGAAGGGGTGCAAGCACCGAAACTGAGGAGCAACGACACACCCATGAGGGCACCAAGCAAAAATTTACATTTCATCACTTGCATAATTCACAAACTTATCTTCTGAAATTAGGCATCTTAGGCATCTTACCCATCATTTTGCCCATATTGCTTCCAGTAATCATCTTCATCATCTTACGCGTCTGGTCGAACTGCTTGATCAAGCGGTTTACCTCCTGAATGTTCGTGCCACTACCCTTGGCAATACGCGTACGACGGCTTCCATTCAAAATCTCCGGATTGGTACGTTCCTTCGGAGTCATTGAATAGATGATGGCTTCGATGCTCTTGAACGCATCATCATCAATGTCTATATCCTTGATAGCCTTACCCACACCAGGTATCATGCTGGCCAGGTCCTTGATGTTACCCATCTTCTTGATTTGCTGAATCTGACCGAGGAAATCGTTGAAGTCAAACTGATTCTTCTGAATCTTCTTCTGCAGACGCTTGGCCTCTTCTTCGTCAAACTGCTCCTGTGCACGCTCTACCAACGAAACGATGTCACCCATACCAAGGATACGGTCGGCCATACGCGAGGGATGGAACTGGTCGATAGCCTCCATCTTCTCACCTGTACCCACAAACTTGATAGGCTTGTTCACCACCGTGCGGATACTGAGGGCAGCACCACCACGGGTATCACCATCAAGTTTGGTGAGGACAACACCATCGAAGTCGAGACGTTCGTTGAACTCCTTTGCGGTATTCACGGCATCCTGACCAGTCATTGAATCCACCACAAAGAGTGTCTCTGAAGGATTGATGGCAGCCTTGATAGCCGCAATCTCCTGCATCATCTGCTCATCAATGGCCAAACGACCAGCAGTATCGACAATAACCACATCGTATCCCTTTGTCTTAGCCTCGCGGATGGCATTTTGTGCAATCTCCACCGGATTCTTATTCTCCAACTCACAATATACAGGCACTCCTATCTGCTCACCCACCACTCGCAACTGCTCAATAGCGGCCGGACGATACACATCACATGCGGTCAACAGGGGGCGACGATTCTTCTTCGTCTTCAGCATCAAGGCCAATTTTCCAGAGAAGGTAGTCTTACCCGAACCTTGCAAACCTGACATCAGGATGATGGCCGGCTGACCGGTCTGTCCCTTCACATTGATTTCTGCCGTTTCGCCACCCATCAATTGTGCCAATTCATCATGCACAATCTTCACCATCAACTGGCTGGGCTTCACGGCTGTCAACACATTCTGTCCGAGAGCTTTCTGCTTCACCGTATCGGTAAAGGTCTTGGCCACTTTATAGTTTACGTCGGCATCAAGCAAAGCCTTACGCACATCTTTCAAGGTTTCCGATACGTTCACTTCGGTAATTTTACCTTCACCTTTCAGTATCTTGAACGAACGTTCAAGTCTTTCGCTAAGATTTTCAAACAACATACTGTTTCTTTTCTGATTTCTAATTCAATAAGCACTTTTCTTCAGGCAAGAATCCTTACCTTATTATATTATATATATTTGAGGGTGCAAAATTACGAAAAAAAAGTGAATCTAACAAACAAAGAATCTGAATGATATAAGATTCAAATAAAGAAAAGAAACATTTTTTCAAACAAATCCGATTGTCATACCATTTTTTTTATATACCTTTGCAAAATAAATAACGCATACCATGAAAAAAGCATTAATTATCCTGATATACATTATCATAGGCCTACCCTGCCAAGCACAAGAAAACAAAAATCTTGAATACTTCACTATTCAAGCTCCAGACACAGTACAACATGGTGCCCGATTCGAAGTTACGTATACACTAAAAGCCACAAACTACAATTATAATGCACACCCCAAATTTACAGGATTCAAACTATGCAAAGCAAGCCACAAAACAGAAAAAGGAAACGAAAAGAATGGATTCATACACACACTGCAATACACATACGAACTGGAAGCCTTAAGTATAGGTGAAATTATTCTTCCCGCCAACACCGCCATTGTCAGCGGAAAAGAAATCACATCCACAACAAAATCCATCCACATCATCCACAATCCACAATATGCATCAGAACTGAAAGCAATATACAAATTCCTTCAACAAAAAGGTCTTCATGCTGACACATGCGAAATACAATTAATAGCCGATAAACCTGATTTTTTGCTATTCAATAGTAGAAACTCACAATTCTTCATTTTAGTAGCAAGAAACAAATTTCACCCATACTTGGACAACCCTATACTTGCATACGGATTCGAAGGCGGCCTGCCTCAAGAAGAAAATACCCTCTATGACTTAATCGAAATTTATAGTCATCAACTGAACTATCTATACGCCAACAACTTGAAATTGAAACAATTTTCTCTTCAATCATACCAACCAGCAAAAAAACAAGTCTTACCTTTATTGGGAGATATTGCTTGGGGACAAAAAGCGCCATATAACAATTTCTATTTTCGTGGCCCAACTGGAGAACATGAAAAAGAGAAGCATTTAGTTGGTTGCGTACCTGTGGCTATGGCTCAAATAATGAAATATCATGCCCATCCAACACAAGGTGAAAGTTCTTATACCTACAAAACAAAAAAAGGATATATGCTGTCTCAGAATTTCAGCGATATTCCTTTTGATTGGGAGTTAATGAAGAATACCTATGGAGCTGAAGACGATGCAAGTGAAAGCGCCAATACAGTCTCCCGCTTAATGGCTGCTACAGGCATATCAGTAGGGGCCGATTTTGGACGACATGCAACAGGAGCAGATTGCAACTATATAAAAATGGCATTGACAAACTTTTTCGGTTACTCGCCTTCTTGCGTATATATCAAGCATCACAATATCAGTATCAGTTCTAAAACATCAAAAGAAAAAGAAATCATCTTGCAATCACCAGACAGCATCCTCGGACTTTCTTACCGAGAACTGGACGAAGGGCGACCGTTTATCGTAAGCAATGAAGACCATGCTTTTGTATGCAACGGATATGATGGAGAGTTCTTACATTTCAATTTTGGATGGAATGGGTATTGCAACGGTTTCTTTCGCAACATCATGGTACCTGGCATGAAGGAATATCCCCTGTTATACAATAACATGGTTATCGGAATACAACCAGACACACATACAGGATCTGCCAAAGAAATAAACCTATCCAAATCAGGAACGTTAAATTCCATACTGTCCGAAACAGACAAAAAACATCTGCACGCCTTGACCATACGTGGAGAATTGGACGGAAAAGACATGAAGATTATCCGGCGTATGGCAGGAGCTATTGATGACAACAACTATTTTGCATGGCGCGGAGAATTATGCCATCTTGATCTGAGTCAAGCAACATTCAAGGAAGAAAACAGCATAGACAATACCTATTTTATCCAAGACACGAAAGAAACCGGATTGCAATTGACAATAATAAAAGGTAAATCCCAAAAACACACGTACGACTTCAACAAATTAACATCTAAGGAATGGAAAGATTTATGTAAAATAGGAATGAATAAATGCGACGATTTTATCATTACTGAAGAAAATGGCATATACCACACAAACTATTTTATGCAAAAAAGCAAAATTGGGAAATTACAATTCATCGGATGCAATAATTTAAAAACAATCATACTCCCATTCGAATTAACAGAAATTGGTGAAAGAGCATTTTGGGATTGCCATTCATTAAAATATATACATTTGCCATCATCCGTATCAAAAGTAGGAAAGTACGCATTTGGAAATACATACCTATTACAAGAGGTAACAACTGACAATTTGGTCATAGACCCAACAAACGTATTCAACGACAATACATTTATTTTAAATAAAGGTATAATTGCAAATCAGTAAAGCATCTTTTGAGCTATAGAAAAGTCACATTTTCTCCCCTACCTGAGAAAAATATTTTTCAGACGGGGGAGAAAACTTTTTCCTCCTTAATCCTTTTCAAACCTTAACACAGGGTTAAGGCCACCTTACCTCAGGGATAAGGATACCTTAACCTCGGCCTAAGGTACTTTTGACAAAAAGATATTCTCACCTAAACTTCCGCATGAGAAAACTATCTGTAAGAAGCATTTTCTCTTCCATGCAAATAGAGATTAGAGAAACAAGTTTAAACTGAAACTATCCATTTATTCATCTTTCAGTGTACATTTTTACGCAAGCACTGCACAAAATTGAAGTTTTTGTGCAAAAAGTTTGTCTATTATGCTTTCTTGTTGTACCTTTGCACCCGATTTTTAACAAAACATTTTTAATAATGAACAAAAAACTGTTAATTAGTGCTGCGGCACTTATCGTTTCAACCTCAACTTTTGCAGGAGGTATCTTGACAAACACGAATCAGAATGCATCTTATTTGCGTAATCCCGCCCGCGATGCTGTCATCGCCATTGATGGTGTGTACAGCAATCCCGCCGGTATCGCCTTCCTGCCCGAAGGCTTCCACTTCTCACTCAGCTGGCAAGCTGCTTGGCAGAAGAGAGAAATCACATCTACAATGCCTTTTTATGCATTGAACACAGCCAACCCTGGTGTAATGACCAAGGAATTTGTAGGAGAAGCAACAGCTCCCGTTATACCCTCTTTCCAAGCTGCTTATGTAATCAATGACAAGTGGTCTGTATCTGCCCAATTCGCTATTGGTGGTGGCGGCGGAAAGTGCGAGTTTGAAAATGGTCTTCCCATGTTTGAGAAGCTGGTTTATTCAAACATCGCCACAGGTGTTGCTACAAATCCCAAATTGCCAACAGGTTCTTCTGTAGCAGGATATGCACTCAACCAAAATCTGACAGGAGAACAATACCTCTATGGTTTGCAAGTAGGTGGAACCTATAAGGTAACAGATAAAGTATCCGTATTTGGAGGCGTACGTGGTGTATTGGCCAACTGTAGCTATGTAGGTGCCATCAGTAACATCTCAGGAAACGTAAAACTTCCCGAGGTTGCAGGAGGCGTTGTTATGGAAGGAGCTGCAACATCTGACGACTTCAATCTCGATTGCTCACAAAACGGTTTCGGCATCACCCCTATCGTAGGTGTAGATGTAAATCTCGGTAACTTGAACTTGGCCGCGAAATACGAATTCCGCACAAAAATCAACTTGGAGAATGAGTCAAAGAACACTCCCAATGTGGACGCTTTGATGCCTGCTTATGCCGATAAGGCTGAAGTACGTTCAGACATTCCTTCCCTGTTGACACTCGGCGCACAATATTCTTTCTCTTCTGTACGCATCGGTGCAGGTTTCCATTACTATTGGGATAAGGACGCGCAAGGTTCTCCCATCAAGGAAGGTGACAACACATGGGAAGCCCTCCTCGGTGTTGAATGGGACATGAACGAAAAAGTTACATTGAGTTGCGGTGGCTATCGTACAGAATATGGTTTTGACGATGCAGATATGAACGACACGAACTTCAACATCAGCTCATACGGGCTCTGCCTTGGTGGCGTTTACAAAATCAACGATCTGTTGAAGGTGAACGTCGGCTACATGCACTCTTTATACGATGAGCACGAAGTGACTTCTGCCATCGGTAAAGACCTCTACACCCGTAAGAATGACGTAGTAGGTGTTTCACTCGACTTCAAGTTCTAATAGAAGAAGCAGATAAATAAGACACGAGCTGTAAGCTATATAAAGAAAGGGTTTCAAAATGCAGTGAAAACTCGACTTTTATAGCTTGCAGCTCTTCTTTTATATATATTATTTCACAATCTGTTTATCTTTATTAAGATTCTTTTGGTTTTCTAAAAACTATTTTATATCTTTGCAACAATTTATAAGGCTTTGTTGTTATTCAAGGGTAGAAAACAAAAAAAACTGATGAAGAAGAAACAGTACACATATATTATTCTGGCATGTGCCGCCATCATACTGATAGCCTTCAGTTGGTGGGGATACTCCCAGTTGAGTATTCAGGAAAAGCAAGCCGATATCAACCTCTACACCCTTGTACCAGCTGATTGCGAAGCTATCCTTGAAACTAACGACCTCAATGCTTTATACAAAACCATACATAATTCAAACTACGTACAACAATACAACCTTTTGAAAGTATCGGATTTGGTGAACTTATTGACTGACAACATCGAAACCCTCTCACGCCAACAGGCACATGGCCTCAGCACAGAGATGAACCGCCAGTTGCTCGTCAGTTTTCATCAGCCAGGAAGTGTACGCGACCAAGTCATCTATGGCCGATTTGGCAATGGCGACATCAACTCTATCTACAAATTGATGCAAAAAAGCATAAAAAGCACTCACACACCTAAAAAACTGGCCTACCGAGGAGAGGAAATCATCATATACCCCATCGGGAAAGATTTCTTGGCTTGCTACGTCCAACCAAGCTTCTTTGCCGTCAGTTTTCAAGAGAAGCTGATAGAGAGGGTCATTGACGCCTACCAACAAGAAAAATCAGTAAGCAAGGACAACCACTTCAACACTTTACGCAAGCAGAGCAAACACAATGACCAACTCTCGCTTTTCATACACTCCGACAGAGGAAGCCAGCCCTGGAAGCATTATGAAATACGCATGAACGCTTCGGCCATCTACCTCACCAGCAATCAAGCCGTAGCCGACACGACCAACTATCAGGCAAACAAAGAAAGCCTCATCGAACGGACAGATGGCACACATTTGCCCCAACTCATACAACTGATGGCGCAAATACCTTTCAGGAAAGAGGTTAGAGAAGATAGCATTCCAACATCCGCTACCACATTGGAAAACATATTGGCAGAAAACGGATGCAACGAGATAAACCTCATTCTCTTCTCCCAACCGACCATGCCGGATACCATCCACCACCAACTACTGATGGCCGCAATCCCCATGCAACACTTGGGCAAGATGAAATCCCAATTGCGCACTCCTCTGAACGCCAAACGCCGCACAAGTATGTGGATACAAGGAGCAGCCTACCCCATCTGGGTATGTCCGACAGACTCTGCCATCAGCCACTATTTCCTCCCCCGACATACAGGTCAAGAACTCTGGCTCAGCATCTACAAGAACTATCTGTTGATGGCTACCGACAAGGAGACACTTCATAATTACCTCACCGAGGTGACCAACAGCAAAGAAGAAAATCCCCCCTATACCCTCAGCAACAACAAAATTGTGTATCAATATTGCTTGGGCGATTTGGCTGAAGAGGCAAATTTCACCCTGGTAGCTGACCTGCATGACATCATCACCCGTCATCCTGACATCATGATAAACAATCCGCTGATACCCGACTTCTTCTTCAAACACGGAGATTTCTTCAAACATTTCATGCTCTCCACCCAATTCATCCATACCAGCGGACACATCAGCTCGCAAGTGATACTGACCTATCAGGGCGACTCCATCCTATTCAAGGAAGCGAGGGATTAGACTTGAAGCGACAAACACGAGAAAAAAAAGAATTGGAAACTCACCTGCAATCATCCCAACGGGTAGAATAAAGACCCAAAAGGGCGCATAATAAAGGACGTACCTTATTTATATTAAAAGACGTACCTTCATATCGGATAGTACGAAGGAGTATCAGAGACGTCAGTATGCAATCTTTAAAATATTCCTATTTCATAAAATTAAATAAAAAACAATCCTAAATTTTGCCCTCTCATAGAATGTGGCTACTTTTGCATTGCTCAGTTGGCCCGCAAGGGTTGGGTGGGTAAACATGTTATAAAAGAAAAGGACGTTTACGAACGTATCTTCGACTATCAAATCTCGCAAATTTGATTTCCATCAAGAAGATTCGCAACGGGAAACGTCCACGTTGGGTGTATTGTTTCAACTTGAACAACATCTGTTGTAATAGTTGGCACGATATCTCACGACGTGGGCCAACTGAGTTGCTTATCCTTGATGGAGGCAATGCGAAAGCCTGATAGTGGGATAAGCGAGGATAGCCCCACGTCTTTTTTTATAAACAAAACCCAATAAAAAAAATAGTTTTTGTGTGGGGCCACAGACTGATGTATAAAATATGATACACGCAGGCCGTTTGATAGAACAAATGTTACATGAACAGGGGAAGACCGTCACTTGGTTTGCATCCCAATTATGCTGTACCCGTACAAACGTTTACAAGATATTCCGCAAATCAAATCTAGACACGGAACTCTTATGGCGTGTGTCCTGTATTCTTGAGCACGACTTATTCCAAATCTATTCTTCCGAATATGAGCGACATACCCAAAACAAGCAGCTATAGTTTTTTTACTTTCCCGCCTCTTTTTATGTATCCGCATTGGACACTGTGTCCATTTTAACTACAATAAATTTATAAAACGAGAACATATATTTTTTTACTTTGCACCAATAATACACTTGTGACTTTTTACAGAATTTAATGAATCAATGAAAAATAACGCGTATGAGATGTAATAATTGCGGTTGGAACAATCCTGAAGGAGCTACAAAATGTGAGAAATGTAACCAAATTCTAGATGAGAAAAATGGAGGTTTGGATTGGGCTAGTGATTTGAGGAACAATTCAATACAAGATGATGACACATTCGTCGTTTGTGAAAAATGTGGCTACCAATTAGTCGGAGATGTTTCCATTTGTCCTGAATGTGGACATCAGAGAGACACTAAAAAGACTGAAAGAATCGAGCGGAAACATTCAGCCCGAGCAACAGTCGCAGACATTTCTACCATTCTTGAACCAAAAGCAAATCCCAAAGCGACCCAACTTGACGCACGTCCTTCTATCAAAGAGCGAAATCCACGCGCCACAGTAGCAGAAGTCCAAGAGGATGCTCCAGTTTCTCCAGCAGAACCTGAATTGACAGAAAATGTCAGCGAAGAAAAGACCTATTCCTATAAATTATTAGCCATAGACCGTCCGGTCATTGATACCAAAAGCCATGGCGTTTCTCCATTAGGGGTAATAGAAATGAAAAGTTCAATGGAGATTAATTTGAAATTGAACGACATTGTATTAATTGGTGGATTAAGATTTGCCAGAGTTGAATAATTATCTTTTTTTTGTATGCAATCTGTAGAACTCATTGAAATTCCCCAGCGCATAGACTGGAAGAAGGGAGAGCGTATGCCCAACGGATTGAAGGTTTTAGCCACTCTTGGCGAAGGAGCCTTTGGCAAGGTATATAAAGTCGAAGATAACAAAGGGACTGTATATGCCTTGAAAATTCTGCGCTTGTGGGATGTTTCCCCTGATATTCGCCAAGCACTTGTCGAACGTTTCGAGATGGAATTCAGAACGGGACAAATCGACAGTCCATACTTGGTGCATTCAATTGACTACGGATTCATCAAAGGGAATCCATACATCAAAATGGAATTCTGCCCCGGAGGTGATTTGGTCTCTATGCTCGGAAACAAAGAACTCAACATCTCAAAAGTTGCGTCCGACATCTTGCATGGTCTGCATGACTTGCATAAGAATGGTAAGATTCATCGTGACTTAAAGTTGGAGAACATCCTGTTCAAGCCAGACGGGACAGCTGCGCTGACTGACTTTGGAATTGTAGGCGATGTTGACAAGCGAAAGACCGGTACAGATTTTTGGGGACGCCCAATACAAATATTCGGCACGTACGCCTATATGCCTCCTGAAGCAAGCGACCCCAAAGCACGGAAACAGACCGTACTTCCTACGCGTGATATTTTCTCTTTCGGAGTCATGATATACCAATTATTGACAGGAGAACTTCCTTTCGGAAAATTAGAAGACCATGATGATTTGGTAAACTATCAGAAACGCATAAAAGTCGGTGATTGGGACAGAGGCAAACTGAAAAAAATCCCTGATGGGAAATCGTGGAAAGAACTCTTGGAAGGCTGCTTAAAGCCCGATTACAAAGAGCGTATCCAAAAAATCCCTGATATTTACAAATTAGTACCTAATATTGAAAAACCTGAAGCATTGAATAGAAAGGAGCGTGACTCTAAGCAAATAATCAAAGGAGCACGTCTTCGAGTGATGCATGGCGATGGATATGGTATGGTATATGATTTGACAGATATGTCAAACCAAATGTCACGACTGAATATTACATTGGGCAGACAAAAAAACAATCAGATTGTATTATTGGATCCATGTGTATCGCGTGGGCATTGTACCATAGAAACTGATTTGGAGCGTTTGCATTGGTGCATCCGAGACGGACAATGGAATCGAGACACCAAGAAGTGGGAAGTTTCATCCAACGGTACTTATGTGAATTCTACAGAAGTGAAAGCCTCAGGTTTTTGGCTTGAAACCGACGATATCATTTCTATTGGAAACATGAAATTCAGATACGAACAATATTAATAACATAATAAAAAACAGAAATTATGAAAAAGACACAAGCTTACAAAAGAACCCTTGCAGGTTCAGTGGGTGCAGGTATGGGAGCATTGATGAACGGTGCAGGCCGTACATATTACATTCTTGAGTTCAAAACTACGACTGAATATCACAAAGCCGGTGACTCGGAAAAGGTAATCGTTGACCAGATTGAATTGGGACGTGACACAAAATGCCAGATTCGTTTTGACGATGCTTGCGAAACCGTTAGCCGCAAACATGCAGCCATCGTTCGCGAAGGTGAAGGATGGAAACTCATCTCTTTGTCAAAAACAAACGCAACATTTGTCAACGGACAACCCATCAACGGTGAACAAATCTTGAATTCTGGTGATGAAATCCGTCTGTCAGCCAAAGGTCCGGTTATCGGTTTCATCGCTCCTCAAGGAGCCAAGGGATTGGTAAAATCCATCGCAATGACCGAACGTCTGAAACTTTTCCAGAAGCAGGCTCTCCGCCCTTACAAAACTGGCATCGCCGTTTTGTCTGTAGTCCTTGTACTTGCTGTTGCTGGATTGTCAGCCTATATATATAAACAAGGTGAAGACTATTCTCGTGTAATCGGAGAAATGGAGCAAGCCCTCAATGAGCAGACAGAAAAAGTTCAGAAACAGGCCAACCAACTGAATGCCCAAGCAGCCAAGGTAAAAGAGACCGAAAAGAAAGGCTTGGAGATTCTAAACGAATTCAATAGAGCTAAAGATAGTCTCACATTGGTACAAAAAGAGTTGGGAAAACTTAAAAACGTTTCAGGCGCAACAGAAACACAACTCAAGCTTGCTGAAGAAAAAGTTCTTAAGGCTATGCAGTCCTTGGAAGAGATTCGTACAAAAGGACTTGCAGAATCTGAAGCTCAAAAAATGGCCAAAGCAAGCTACGATTCTATCCAAGCAGAAATGCAGGAAGAATACCGCATCATGAAAGAAAAAAATGAAGCCTATGTAGCTACTTTAGAAGGAAAATTGAAAGAATTGGAGAGTAAATCAGAAACTGCAGGCGAAGAAGCTACTGAACAGATCAATACATTAAAAGGACAATTGGATGCTGCAATTGAGAAAATTAAAACGTTAGAAGAAGAACGGGAAAAGGCGATAAAAGCTGATTCAATTGAAAAAGTAAATGAAGAAGATATTTGGAAGACTTGGGAAGATGTTCTCAAAGCTAAAATTGATACAACAGAATACCTCGATGCCTTAAATCTTCCAGTTTAAAGAACGAACCAAATCATTCATATTATTTTCTTTACTTGCCCGCAATGAAATAAAAATCTCGCGGGCAAGTAAATCTGTTTAATTTTTGACAAAAGATTATGTCCAGAATAGAATTTCGATTGACTGCAGCAACCGACGTAGGTTGTGTGCGCACGAACAACGAAGACAATTTTATCACCAACCATGATTTGTCACAATCAGATTGGTTTGTACCCCAAGATGTGTCACAATTGATACCATTAGGAAAAGATGGAGCCATTTTGGTTGTAGCAGATGGCATGGGCGGACTCAATGCCGGTGAGGTTGCTTCTGCCATAGCTGTAGATACCGTGAAAAGATATTTCATGGATACAAACCTGAGCGATATAGCCAAAAGCCAAAAGTCAATTGAAAAATTCATGTGCAAAGTTGTGGTGGATGCCGACAAAGAACTCAAGAAGCATGTCAAAGAGAATCCCGAAACAAAAGGAATGGGCACCACCATTGTCATCGCATGGGTATATGGCGATATAGCCCATATTGTATGGTGTGGCGACAGTCGCGCGTACGTATTCAATCCCAATGAAGGACTGATGCGTTTGACCAAGGACCATTCATACGTACAGGAACTAGTAGATGCTGGCAAATTGGATGAAGATTTGGCTATTGATCATCCAGACAGCAACATCATCACTCGTTGTCTGGGAGATTTTCGCGGAAGAGCCAATCCCGATTACACTGCCTATCGATTGAAATCAGGAGATACCCTCATGCTTTGTAGCGACGGTTTGTGTGGTGTCTGCAGGGACGAAGAGATTCTGCAAGTAATGAATGAAACCAAAGAGGACATCGAACAATGCCGGAAGCAACTGATTCTGTGTGCACTGAAAGCTGGAGGATACGACAATGTCACAGTAGCACTATTCGAAGCTGATACAGTAGAATCAGACGAAACCACCTCTTCTTATACTCTTTTTGACGAAAAAAATGTCCGCAGAATAAAACTATCAGCAGAGGATGAAGAAAATCCCAAAAAGAAATTGATGAATACGGTGGAACTGGATGAATCTGGATTCTCGGAAGAGGAAGAAACAGAGACTCCTAAAAAGAAACATAAAGTTGATTTGACCACTACAGAAACACGTTCTTCCGGTGGACTCAGTAATACTCTTATCATCGCATTACTATTAATCATATTGGTATTAATTGCTATCAGTTTTTTTAAGAATTGACCATTACCAACATAAACAATAAAAACAGAACAACTTATGATACAACAAGATAACCCATATAAGGAAGGAATGATCTTCGACGAACGTTTCCAACTCAACAAATTCATAGG
>JAFXDL010000104.1 GCA_017516265.1 Bacteroidaceae bacterium | reverse complement strand
GCGCTACCGTATGCCTATCGAACAGGTTATCAAGTTGGTAGGTTCGCTCCAACTCGACAGTGAGAGCATCAACACGTGGAAGAACGGTGTGGAGCGTGCCTTGAAGAAATACATTCAGGACGGCACCGAAGCCAAGGGACAGAAGTGTCCCAACTGTGGTCACGAAACACTGGTTTATCAGGAGGGATGTCTCATCTGCAAGCACTGTGGAAGTTCACGCTGTGGATAAATTGGTGACATCTTAAACTGTCAGATAATGCATCCGTAATGTCTGTAAAGGCATTGCGGATGTTTTTTTTGTATAATTTTTCTTTCATATTCGGGATTTTTCCAGAATGTTTACGTATATTTGCACCGTATCATGACGAAACGGGAAACCAATAAAAACTGAATATAATATTGACATGAGAAAAGTTCTACTTTCAACAATGTTGTTCGCGGCTTTGTCTGGTGGTGTCTTTGCACAGCGCACGACGGACAAGTTGGACCGCGGACTGGTGGCTCTGCCCGGTAGCGGAGGCACATTTGTGAGTTGGAGAATCATGGGCGAGGAGTACTACGATGTGGAGTACAACCTCTATCGCGATGGTGTGAAACTGAACGAGACGCCCTTGAAAGTGAGTAACTACACCGATGCCGGCGGAACGGGTAGCAGCAAGTATCAGGTGGCTGCCGTGGTGCGTGGTGTGGAACAGGAAAAGAGTGCGGCTGTGACCCGTTGGAACAATGGCTATCTGGACATACCCATGCAGTCAGTAATCAACCGTGCCGGAGCGAATGTGACCAGCAACTATACGCTGAATGACGTCTCGCTGGCTGATGTTGATGGTGACGGTGTGTCGGAGTTCATTGTCAAACGAAACAGCAATACGGCACGCGAATACGCAACCAACAAGACTGACTTTCACCGCCTGGAGTGCTATAACATCAAAGGAAAACGCTTGTGGTATATAGATTTGGGACCCAACATGATCAGCGGGCCCGATGAACAATATGACATCGTGGGCTATGACTGGGATGAAGACGGGAAGGCCGAAGTGCTTTTGCGCGGAGCTGACAACATGATTATCCACAAAGCCGACGGGACGACAGTGAATGTCGGAAACATGAACTTCGACAGCCGCAACACGCTGATGAGCGATGCTAACATGGCCTATACGCATACGGGCAATGAGTTCTTGCTCTACCTGAATGGCGAGACGGCAGAACCTTACGTGCAGATGGCTTATCCGCTGCCCCGACTGGAAGCAGGCGAGACAGACCTGAATGCAGCTTGGGGTGATGGCTACGGACACCGTTCGACGAAGCATTATTTCGGTGCTCCAGTGTTGGATGGCCGTCGGGCCAGCATCTTCCTGGGACGTGGAGCCTATACCCGTCACAAGATGGTGGCTTACGACGTTGACCCGGAAACACACCAATTGACCGAACGCTGGCGTTGGAACTCACCGGGCGGCCAATGGCACGGACAGGGTTATCACAACTACGGTATTGCCGACGTCGATATGGACGGTCGCGATGAGATTGTCTTCGGTTCCATGATTATCGATGACAATGGAAAGGGACTCTCTACCACAGGTCTTGGACATGGTGATGCACAGCATACAGGCGATTTCGACCCCTATCGTTGGGGATTGGAGCACTTTGCCTGCAACGAGGACCAG
Organism: Bacteroidaceae bacterium; assembly: GCA_017516265.1. Taxonomy (GTDB): domain Bacteria; phylum Bacteroidota; class Bacteroidia; order Bacteroidales; family Bacteroidaceae; genus Phocaeicola_A. The sequence continues at coordinate 15,035 of JAFXDL010000104.1, read as the reverse complement.
CCTTCGATGAACTACCGCAATGCCACGACTTCGAAGTTCTATTACCGCTTGCAAGGTACCAGTGACGACGGACGTGCCCTTTGTGGAAACTTCACCAATGCCTATCCCGGTTGTGTGGGCAAGAGTGCTGGCAGTGGAGTCATCTCGACGGTGGCAGACAAGGTGCTTTCGGATGTGCCCGGCTTCGACCTCAACTTCCGTATCTATTGGGACGGTGACCTGTGCGAAGAGATTCTGAACAGCCCCGGTACGGAGAAAGAGGCCAAGATTGACAAAATTGTCGGTAGTGGTGTCAACCGTATCTTCCTGTCCAGCGGTTGTAAGATGAACAACTGGAGCAAGAACAATCCCGGTGCAACGGGCGACATCATCGGTGACTGGCGCGAGGAGATGGTGTTGCGTACCAGCGACAATGCCTATCTGCGCATCTACACGACCAATACCCCCACCACCCATCGTATCTATACCCTGTGGCACGACCATCAGTACCGCAATGCTATGGTGTGGCAGAGCATCGGATACAACCAACCGCCTCACTTGAGCTACTTCCTTGGCGAGATGGAAGGTATCACTGTGGCTCCTCCTCCCTTGACAAACGTGGGACGTGTGGAGGTTAAGAACGGGGAGACCATCGGTGCTGCTCATGCCGACCAGCACGTATTGGTTTATGAGACAGCCGATGCCAGTGTCAGTGTGGCTGCTGGTGCACAGCCTTATATGGTGACTTTCAATACTCCTTCATGGGTGCAGGGAAGCACGAACAACAACAACATCAAGTACGATTATTATACGACTACCGTCAATGGTGCGCCCTTTACGGGAAGTATGCGTCTGGTGAAGCAGGGTGAGGGTGTCCTGACACTGCCTGCCGGAGAGCACACTTACACGGGCGAGACAAACATCTGGAATGGTACGCTCAATTTTGACGGTAAACTTACGAACAGTGCCTTGTGGCTCAACCGACATACAGCATTGAATACCAACAGCGGACAGTTCAAGAGCATCAAGATGGACTATGCTTCGAAACTCAACATCGGTGAAACTTCTGTTCCCGGTTCTGCTACGGTGGGTACGTTGGCACTTGGTTTCGGTTCGCGCGTAATCCTTGATATATATAATGACGGATTGAAGGCCGACCAATTGAATGCTACCAGTCTGAGCATCGAAACCAAGAACTGGAACTACGGACCCGATTATCTGATGCCTGTTATCGAGTTTGTCCCCCACTTGGGTGCCGAACTGGAGATTGCAGAAGGTGAATACCTGTTGGGCGAAATAGGAACAATCACTGGAAACTTGAAGCAAATAAAGATAGAAGGTGTCAGCACCAACAAGAAAAGCTATCTGAAGCACGAGGATGGCAAACTCTATCTCGTGATTGAGGGTGTGCGTGATGCAGCCTCCATCATTTGGAACGGACTGACTAATAATGTGTGGGATTTGGCCAATACGGCAAACTTCACCATGGCCGACAATCCGTCGCAGACTGATGCTGTCTTTGTCAGTGGTGACAAGGTCCGCTTTGATGATACAGCCAACTCGCTCTCTCCGAAAATCAACAGTGACATTGAGGCCGATACGATACTGGTGGAAAATACCAAGCGCTACTACTTCAGCGGTTCGGGCAAGATTACCGGCAATACCACATTGGTGAAGCGCGGAAAGGGTAAACTGGCCATGGCTGGTGATCATGACTACACGGGTGGTACGCGCATCAGCGAAGGTTCGGTGGAAGTCAGCTCTCTGTCCAATGCCACTCAGGCTACAGGAAACTTGGGAGGTGTCAACAACGTGGCCACCAAGTTCATTATCGAGAATGGTGCCGAGCTGATAACTACTGCTGCTGTACAGATGGGTTCACCTATGCGCTTTGAGACCGCTGAGGGTGGTGTCATCAACAACTCAGGAGACTTCACCATGAACAAGTCTTTCATGGGAACAAAACTGACCAAGCGTGGTAATGGCTGGATGAAGCTCCATGCTACCAATGGTTCATTGGATACTATGGTCGTTGCAGCCGGAACGATACAGTGTGTTTCCTGCTCAATGCCGGCCAAGACAGTGGTGTTCGAGAATGGTGCATTGGCAGAGAATACCAGTTCGTCTTATGCTATTCATGTACCGAAGAATAAGAAAGGCTCATGGACTACGGCAAACAGAAGTACTTACAGCAACAAGATTACGGGTGAGGGTACACTGACTGTATATTGTGCCACCGAAAAAGGTTCCACCTGGTATGCCACACGTACTCCGTTGAAACTGAATTTGTCTGCTTTCAAGGGTACACTTGTGCCTCAAGCCACCTATGCTGCCGATGGTCGTTTCACGATGGATACCTCCAGTGGTATGCCTAACGGAACGATGGACATTCCTTCTGGTATCGAAGTGCAGAACACAGGCAAGACCTTCACCATCGGTAAGGTGACGGGTCAGGGTAATCTTGGCGTGGGTTGTGCGTTCAGTAATGGTGCAACTGTGGGCAAGAACACCTGGAAGATTGGTAACGATGAGAACTTCAGTTGGAGCGGAAAGGTTACCGGTTCGGGTACAGCCTTCACCAAAATTGGTACAGGTATGCTTACAGCCCGAGGTGCTCACGACTTCACAGGAGCCATGCGCATTGAAGAAGGTATCCTCATGACAGGAAGCACAGCCAAGTTGGGTACTGGTTCGTTGGTGGTTTCTGCCGATGGAACTCTGGCCGGTGTGGCTACGCTCACCAATACTTCTTACCTTATTAATGGTACCGTGCAGCCGGGTCTGATGCTGACAAGTACCAGTGGCAAGATGAGTTTCAGTGACAAGAATGTGACTTTCAATGAATCGTCCGTTTACAATGTGGCTATGAACAAGTGTGCTACAGCCAGCAACACGGGTGGTACTTGTCTCGAAGGTATTGGCAAACTGACGATGAACGGAACTGTACAGGTTCGTCTCAGCGACTCGTATGTCCCCAAGGATGGAGACTCGCTCATCGTTTGGAAGGCTGCTAGCTTTGCCGGTACACCCAAATTCGACCTTCCTACGCTGCCCGTTGGTTACTATTGGGACACTACCCGCATTGCTGAAGGAAAGCTCTTTGTAGGCTATGACCCCAGCTCTGTGGAGATTATTGTTCCTGAAGAGCGAGTGTCAGTGACTGTTGTTGCGCTGAATGGAGTGGAAACTGCCCGCTTTACTTGTACGATGGAGGAGGTAGAAGCCATCTTCCATGCTACGGTGAAGGATAGAGGTATCTATCTGCTCCACATCCAAGGAAAGTTGCTTTCTACAGTGAAGAAGGTGATGATACCGTGATATTGACAGATAGTTCTGTCGCAAAATTGAATCAGGTAGGTTGGTTACAGCCTGCCTGATTTTGTTTTATACGAGTTTGTTTTGTAGGATACGAATTGCACACGGATTGTTATGCTTGTCGCATACCATCATAAAAGAGCCCCGCAACCACTGGATTCATGATGTGGTTGCGGGGCTTGTATGTTCAATGGGGAAGTATCTTAAGTCGTTTTCCGTCTTGTTTTAAATAACCTTCCGTCTTGTCTTAAGTTGCTTTCCGTTTTATCTTGAGTAGCTTTTCGTATAGTCTTAAGCTACTTTCAGATGATGTATTGCGAACTGATGCTTTCGTTCTCCTCCACGCGGCGGATGGTTTCGGCAAAGAGGTCGGCAATGCTGAGTTGCTTTACCTTGGCACAACGGTTGGAGTAGGGGATGCTGTCAGTGAATACCATCTCTTCAAGAGCAGATGCTTGCACACGGTCGCTGGCCGGACCGGACATGACACAGTGGCTGGCGATGGCACGCACGCTGGCGGCTCCGGATTCCATCATGAGGTCGGCGGCCTTGGTGATGGTGCCTGCTGTGTCAACCATGTCATCGACGATGACAACGTTCTTGCCCTTCACGTCACCGATAATCTGCATGGATGCCACTTCGTTGGCTTTCAGGCGCTGTTTGTTGCAGAGCACCAAGGGTACGTTGAAGTACTTGGCATAGGTGCTTGCACGCTTGGAACCGCCGACGTCGGGTGCGGCAATGACCAGATTTTCCAGCTTCAGTGAGGCGATGTAGGGAACGAATACGCCGCTGGCATAGAGGTGGTCAACGGGGATATCGAAGAATCCTTGAATCTGGTCGGCATGGAGGTCCATGGTGATGAGGCGGTCAATGCCGGCCACGCTCAGAAGGTCAGCCACCAGTTTGGCGCCGATAGAGACGCGTGGTTTGTCCTTACGGTCCTGACGTGCCCATCCGAAATAGGGGATGACGGCTACGATGCTCTTGGCCGATGCACGCTTGGCGGCATCGATCATCAGGAGCAGTTCCATCAGATTGTCAGAGTTGGGGAATGTGGATTGCACAAGGAATACGTCGCGTCCGCGGATGGATTCCTCATATGATACGGCAAATTCGCCATCGGCAAAGTGCATGATGTTCAGATTGCCAAGCTTGCATCCGAGACTGCTGCAGATTTTCTCGGCAAGGTATCTCGACTTAGTGCCCGAGAATACCATGAATGATGCTTTTTCGTTCATATTATCGTTAGTGGCTGTGTGTTAAAACCTGGTTTTTCTTTAATTTTCTGCAAAGGTATGAAATATATTTCGAATTTCACCTCTTTTAGTCGGCCAATTTCTTCAGTTCCTTGAAGCGGCGGATGACTTCGGTGTAGTCTATCGTGTCGTGTTCGTCGAAACGGTCCCAGATGTCGCCCAGTACGGCAGCTCCTCCGAAGCCATATTGGCGGATGGTCTGGATGTTCTTGCTGGTGATTCCTCCCAGGGCTATGACCTTCTTGTCGATGATACCTTCGCGATGGGCAGTTTTCAGTTCTTCGGGAGTGAAGTTGCTGAGGTATTCTTTCTTGGAGATACTGTCGAAGATGGGGCTCATGAAGACGTAGTTGAAGTGTCCCTTCTTCTGCTTGACCTCCTCCATCGAGTGGCACGAGCAGCTGACGTGTCCCTTGTAGTTCAGCGGGATGTTAGGGTTTCGTCCGTTCAGGTGGATACCCATCAGGTTGAACTCTTCCTTGAGGTAGAAGTGGTCGTGGGTGACTATGCGCTTGTGATACTGCTGCGGGATGAGGGTCAGCAGGCGTTCAGAGTACATGGGGGCCGAGTCGGGCTTCCTCAGATGCAGGATGTCCAGCCCTTCTTCGAACAGCGCTGTCAGTATCTTGTCTTCCTCGATGAAGAACTTGGGGGGAGTTATCAATACCAGTTTCATTATCCTATAATATAGAAGGTTCAGTGCGCGAAAGTACGAATAATCCTCCACATATCCTACAGTTCGCTTCCAATTTTGAACATCTTATATCGAAAATATGAACGTTTGCATGGTCAAAAGGTCGATTGTCCACAGTTTGTCGGCCAATGAAGTACCAAAATGGCAGATGATTTTCATGGCCTCGGCAGCCTGCATACTGCCGATAATGGCGGGGGTAGGGCCGATGACTCCCTTCTCTGCCGCCGTTGTGGAGGAGGGCATGGAGGGGCTGTCCTCCTCAGTTGGTATGGCGGGATTCTTTTCTGCCGCCGCTATCCCTCCTCCTTGTCCTGTCCCTAGGGTGGAGGTTCCGCTCTCCACTCTCTGTCGGTGGGTTTCCTTCCCGGCTGCCTGTGCTGTGATTTCCTCCCTGGTGGGGAAGAGGTCGCGGTATGTTCTGGCCTCCTTGTGGCTGCAGAGGGTGGCCACTTGTCCGCCGAAGGGGGTGATGGCCCCATATATATAAGGTATATGCAGGGCCGCACAGGTGTCGCTCAGCAGGTAGCGTGTGGCGGGATTGTCGCATCCGTCGATGACGATGTCATAGCGGCTGATGATTCCGTAGGCATTCTCCGGGGCCAGTCTGACGGCGTATTCCTCGGTCTGTACTTCGGGATTCAGTGCCTTCAGGCGGCGTGCTGCACAGCGGACCTTGGGCTGTCCCACCTCCGACTGTGTGTATAATACCTGCCGGTGGAGGTTGGTTAGTGAGACCCTGTCGTCGTCCACCAGTCCCAATGTGCCCACTCCCGCACCGGCCAGGTAGAGGGCTGCCGGGCTTCCCAGTCCGCCTATGCCCACGATGAGTACGCGGGCCTGCTTCAGTAGGCGCTGTCCCTCCTGTCCGATTTCGGGCAGGAGGGTCTGTCGGTCATATCTCTCGGTCATGGTTCAAGGGCGGATTACGGGTGTGTTGATGAGGGCTGATGATGCCTGGTCAAAGCTGGTGTCCCAGTCTTTCCAGACGGGTTCGCGGCCCAATGTGCGCAGGGCCTGCTCCACTTCCTGTGCCGAGCGTTCGTCGCTGACGCTGAATTGCTCCAGCGCTTGCGGATGAGTGGCATACCCTCCCGGTTCTGTCCGGCTGGCAGCGCTCATGGTAGTGACCCCCAGTGTGGCCATGTGGTCGCGGAAGTGCGGCGTCTCGCGGGTGGAATAGCTGATGTCAACATCGTGGTCAAAGATGCGCATGGCGAAGGTAAGTTGGGCCAGTTCCTTGTCTGTCAGGACGACATTCGGTTGGAACCCTCCGTTTTCGGCCGGACGCATACGGGGGAAATTGACGCTGTACCGCGTGCGCCAGTAGTGCTTTTGCAGGTAGCGCAGGTGGCAGGCCATCAGGGTAACGTCGGTGCGCCACTCCTTTTCCAGTCCGATGAGTACGCCCATGCCGATGCTGTGCACCTGGGCCTGCCCCATACGGTCGGGGGCATCCACCCGCCATTCGAAGTGCGACTTCATGCCTCGCGGGTGGTAAAGGCGGTAGTGTTCGCGGTGATAGGTCTCCTGAAAGCAGATGACGCCGTTCAGTCCGTGGCGGGTCAGCTCGCTGTACTCCTCGGCCTTCAGCGGCATCACCTCAATCTTCAGGTTGCTGAAGTAGGGCTTGGCCAGCTCCAGTGCGCGTCTGAGGTAGGGCACTCCGGCCTTGGCGGGATTCTCGCCCGTCACCAGCAGCAGGTTCTCGAAGGTGCCAAGGCGCTTGATGGCCTTGTACTCTTCGATGATTTCCTCCTCACTGAGGATGGTACGCGCCATGGGATTGCTGATGTGAAAGCCGCAATAGACGCACGAATTGGTGCACGAATTGGTGAGGTACAGGGGGATGAACAGCGAGATTGTCCGCCCGAAGCGCTCCTCGGTGTAGCGGCGGCTCAGGCGGGCCATGGTCTCCAGGTGTGGGATGGCAGCCGGAGAGACCAGCGCCATGAAGTCATCCACCGTGCACTGCTCTTTGCTCAGGGCACGGCGTACGTCGGCATCGGTCATTGCGGCTATGCGGCTGCTGACCTCCTCCCACGAGATGTGTTGTAATTCTTCTGAGAACATGATGGTGTCTTTATTCGTTTGTCGGTTCTTCATTCAGCCTTCTGCTCAGCCGCATGGCGCAGAAGTTGGGGCCGCACATGGTGCAGTACTCCTCGTCGGTGTGGCGTCCTTCGCGGTAGTACTCTTCGGCACGTTCGGGGTCCAGGGCCAGGTGGAACTGGTCTCTCCAGCGGAATTCGTAGCGTGCCCGGCTGAGGGCGTCGTCGCGAAGCTGTGCGCCGGGGTGCCCTTTGGCCAGGTCGGCCGCGTGCGCTGCCAGCTTATAGGTGATGACTCCCGTGCGCACGTCGTCCCTGTTGGGCAGTGCCAGGTGCTCCTTGGGGGTGACGTAGCAGAGCATGGCCGTGCCCAACCAGCCGATTTGTGCCGCTCCGATGGCCGACGTGATGTGGTCGTAGCCCGGTGCTATGTCCGTCACCAGCGGCCCCAGGGTGTAGAAGGGGGCTCCGTGGCAACTGCTGACCTGCCGCTCCATGTTCTCCTTTATCTTGTGAAGGGGCACGTGTCCCGGTCCCTCGATGAAGGCCTGCACATCCTTCTGCCACGCCCGTTGCACCAGTTCGCCCAGGGTATCCAGCTCCGCAAACTGGGCTTCATCGTTGGCATCGGCTATGGAGCCGGGGCGAAGGCCGTCGCCCAGCGAGACCGCCACGTCGTACTGGGACAGGATTTCGCAAATCTCGTCGAAGTGTTCGTACAGGAAACTCTCCCGATTGTGCACCTTGCACCAGCGGCTCATGATGCTTCCGCCGCGGCTGACGATGCCACACGTGCGCCCCTCGGCCAGGTGGATATTCTTCAATCGCACTCCGGCGTGGATGGTAAAGTAGTCCACTCCCTGCTCGCACTGTTCGATGAGGGTGTCCCGATAGATGTCCCATGTGAGCGCTTCCACCCGTCCGTCCACCTTCTCCAGGGCCTGATAGATGGGCACTGTGCCTACGGGTACGGGGCAATTGCGCACTATCCATTCGCGCGTCTCGTGGATGTTCTCTCCGGTGCTCAGGTCCATCAGTGTGTCGCCTCCCCACCGACAGCTCCACACGGCCTTGTCCACCTCCTCGTCTATGCTGCTGGTGGTGGCCGAATTGCCGATGTTCGTGTTGATTTTCACCAGGAAGTTCCGCCCGATAATCATCGGTTCGCTCTCGGGATGGTTGATGTTTGCGGGCAACACGGCGCGGCCTTCGGCAATCTCTTGCCGTACAAATTCGGGGGTGATGTGCGATGTGATGCCCATCTCGTGGCAGTTCATGTTTTCGCGTATGGCCACATACTCCATCTCGGGGGTGATGATTCCGGCCCGTGCATAGGCCATCTGGGTAATCTTTTTCCCCGGCAAAGCGCGGTAGGGCAGGGCTATATGGCCGAAGCGCAGGTGGTCAAGCGAACGGTCATTCAGCCTCATGCGGCCGTATTCGCTGCTGATTTCCGCCAGTTGCTCCACGTCGCCGCGCCCCTTTATCCACTCCTCGCGCATGCGGGGCAGTCCCTTTTTCAGGTCGATGGTGGCGGCAGGGTCGCTGTAAGGTCCGCTGGTGTCATATATATATATAGGTGTATTGGGCCTCTCAGTGCGCTCTCCCCCCTTGATGGTCACTGTAGGGGTCAGGTTGACTCGCTGCATTCCCACCCGGATGTCGGGATAAATCACCCCCTTCATATAGGCCTTTTCGCGGTGCGCGTAGGGGTGTTTATTGTCGGAATTTTTTGTCTTGTTTGTCATAATCTTCAATTAAAAAAATGGTTCAAATTCGGGTTTTGTAACACGTTGGTAATCAGTATGTTGCGAAAGGCGAAAATTTGGCGTTGTCAAAGCGTTACTTTGACGTTCCCGAAGTTTAACTTTGACGTTCCCGAAGTTTAACTTTGACGTTCCCGAAGTTTAACTTTGGCAATGCCTTGTCATAGACAAGATTTTCTCTGTCCAAATATTTCGCAATTATTCTCACCCGTTTTTTATCTCTCTTTCTTGTAAAATAAAATAACCATAATAGTGTATTTTATAACTCGTTGGTTTACAATGTGTTATATTTACTGCTGACAAGGCGTTGTCAATCCATTACATTGACGTGCTCAATGTAATGGATTGACATGCTCAATGTAATGGATTGACGATGCCTTGTCATTACATTGTCAGACGTGTCACGCATTTTCGCAATCCTCTAGAAAAGCAGTCAAGGGCGAACTGGCTTCGGCCAGTAAGTTTTCCTGCTTCGCTCCGAGTCCTGCTTCGTAGGCGCGTCGGCCTGCCACAATGGCCTCCTTGAAGGCGATGGCCATCTCCACGGGGTTTCCTGCCACAGCTATAGCGGTGTTCACCAGACAGGCGTCGGCCCCCATCTCCATGGCCTCGGCTGCATGACTGGGTGCCCCTATGCCTGCATCTACCACCACGGGCACACGGCTCTGCTCGATGATGATGCGCAGGAAGTCGCGCGTCTGCAGTCCCTTGTTGGTCCCGATGGGTGCGGCCAGCGGCATCACGGTGGCGGCTCCGGCCTCCTCCAACCGTCGGCACAGCACGGGGTCGGCCTGGCAGTAGGGCAGTACCACGAAGCCCATCCGCACCAGTTGCTCCGTCGCCTTGAGGGTTTCCACGGGGTCGGGCAGCAAGTAGCGGGGGTCGGGGTGAATCTCCAGCTTCAGCCAGTTGGTCCCGAAGGCTTCGCGTGCCAGCTGTGCGGCAAACACAGCCTCCTCTGCCGTGCGCACCCCACTGGTGTTAGGCAGCAGCTGTATGTGCGGCTGTCGGATGTGAATGAGCATGTCATCCTCCCTCTCGGCGAGGTCAATGCGTTTCATGGCCACCGTCACCATCTCCGTTTCTGCGGCTGTGATGGCCTGCTTCATCTCTTCGTTCGAGCGGAACTTTCCTGTTCCCATGAACAGACGCGATGAGAATTCGCGTCCTGCAATCGTCAGTTTCTCCATTTTTTGTTGCTTCTTTATTTGGTTTTATTAATGTCCGCTAAAACTTTTACGGTTATGTTGGCTTCACGGTTCATGCTATCTCTGTCACCCTGAGCGTAGTCGAAGGGTCTATCAGTCAGAGTATTATAAAATGTTTTGCTTGTAGATCCTTCGGCTTCGCTCAGGATGACAGAGACCGTCTGTTCTGCATAAAAGAGGGCTTACCCACATCTAAGATATTCAAGGATAGGATATTATTGGTGTTTAGCGGACACTAATAATTTGGTTTTGTTTTGTGAAATCATTAAGTTTCTCAAGCTGACTTTCTGTAGTTCAGGAGTTCAGGAGTTTTCGCTTCGCTCAGGAGTGCAGACAATAGTATCGGATGTTATGCGAAAAGCATAGTCGGAACTATTGTCTGAACTCCTGTAACTTCTGAACTCCTGTAACTCCTTTACTTGCGAAAGTTGAATAAAATCCTATCTTTTCCTCCTATTCCCCCTCCACACAGCTCACCACCCGGCGCATCTCCCCGACGGGGTCCGCAGCCCTCAGGATGCTGCCGCTCAGGGCAATGCCGCTGATGCCCGTCTGCATCAGTGCGGGGATGTCCTCGAACCCGATGCCACCGATGGCCACGAGGGGGAGCGGAATGCCGGCATTCCTCACCTTATGCATCATCCGTTCGTAGCCCTCGAGGCCGAGAATGGGGGAGAGGTTCGCCTTCGTGGTGGTGTAGCGGTAGGGCCCGCAGCCTATGTAGTCGGCCCCATGGATGTAGTGTCGCTGCACATCGAAGAAGCTGTTGGCCGTCCCTCCGATGATGAAGTCCTCGCCGAGCAGCTCCCTTGCCTGCCGGATGGGCATGTCGTTCAGCCCCAGGTGCACTCCGTCGGCACCGGTGCGCAGGGCCAGTTCCACCTCATCGTCGATGATGAAGGTGGCGCTGTAGTCCGTACACATCTTCCTGAGCTGGCGGGCAGTGGCCTCCATGGTGGTCATGTCGGCCCCCTTCATCCGCAACTGTATCCACCGACAGCCCCCCTCAAGGGCCATCTGTGCACCGCCGAGGGTGGAGCATTGCGGCGTCTCGTGGGTGATGAACTGCACCCTTGCGTTCCTCTTCCAGTCCCTCATCCTCCGTATGCAGCTTTGATGATGACTACTTGCATGGCTTCACGCAGGGCATACGTCGCCCACTCCGCACGGGGTACCATGCGGTTGTCCACGGCTATGGCTACGCCCGTTTCGGGCAGAGACAGCTCCATGGCCAGGGCAGACAGCGTCGCCGACGCCGTCTCCACAGGTTGGTTGTTGATTGTCAGTTTCATGATTTTCCCTTTTATTGTCCGTTATTTGTCAGCAACAAAGGGGAACATCCAGATAGAAAAAATGCCCTATGCGGGCACAGACTTTATTAAAAAGAATATCCACAATTCCTACGGCAGCATTATCTGCATCAGGTTCTAGGGTATAATCTCAGCCTTTCTGCAAGGCACCCCTTTGTCTATGTCGGCGACAAAAGTAGTGATTTCTGCAGAAAGGCGGTGCAGAAGGGGGAAAATATTAACATCTTTTCAAGGTCTTCCGGCTCTAGATGGGCTTTGGGAGAGCATTTATTCGGGAGTTCAGGAGTACAGAAGAGGAGTCCGGGAGTACAGAAAAGGAGTTCAGGAGTACAGAAAAGGAGTTCAGGAGTACAGAAAAGGAGTTCAGGAGTACAGGAGTTACAGGAGTTCAGACAATAGTTTTGTTCCTGAAATATTAGTGTCCGCTAAAACTTTTACGGTTATGTTGGCTTCACGGTTCATGCTGTCTCTGTCACCCTGAGCGTAGTCGAAGGGTCTATCAGTCAGAGTATTATAAAATGTTTTGCTTGTAGATCCTTCGGCTTCGCTCAGGATGACAGAGACCGTCTGTTCTGCATAAAAGAGGGCTTACCCACATCTGAGATATTCAAGGATAGGGTATTATTGGTGTTTAGCGGACACTAATATTCCTGAAATATGCATTATGCAGGCCTAAGTATCGTCTGAACTCCTGTAACTCCTGTACTCCCGAACTCCTCTCTTGTACTCCTAAAGGCTATTTTGTCGGAAACTTCCCCTTCACTTCTCCGCCTTGATGCGCAGGATGGTGAACGAGTATTTCGGGAAGGTGTAGGAGAATGTCTGTCCGAATCCGCTGAACGCCTCCTCCACAGGCACTATCCTGGTGGGGTTGTCCATCGAGTTTTCATCGCCCAGGTCGTCGGCCTTCAGGGTGATGGCGCGTCCTTCGGGGCTGACACTGCTCACTCCGTCGAGGGTGAAGTCGATGGTCTGTGGCTCGTCAGCCGAATTGATGAACTTGACAATCACTTCGCCTGTCTCCTCATCGTAGCCCGAGGCGAGGAACTTTTGCGGCACGGGTTGCAGCTCGTTCTCCAGGATGAGCTGGCCATCGACGTAGAGTCGGGCCACGCGTGGCGTCAGTTCGATGCGCAGGTCATACCAGCGTCCGGCCTCGATGGTGTGGGGGATGTTGCGGCTCACCACCTGGTCGCCCTGTGCATAGAGCTGCTGCAGGGCCGTCGTGTGGTTGCCCCAGCCTCCGATGTTGAAGCGATAGCCCTGCTTTCCGTCCCGACTCATGCCGAAGAAGACGAGGAATCCCTCGGCTCCACCCGTCTTGCGGGCCTTCATTTCCAGGGTGAAACGGTTGCCGTAGGTGCCGTCATACAGGCGTGTCAGCACCTCGGTGGCCTGCATCAGGTCGGGCAGTGTGGTGGTCTTTCCGTTCTCGGTCACGCGGATGTCCTTGTAGTCGGCCTCGGTTTCCCAGGTGCCCAGGCCGATGGAGCCGCCGCTGTATTCCACACTGTCGGGCGTGATGGTGGTGGCACTGCTGGAGATGTTGTACGTCGGTCTGTTCTCGGCATACATCTTTTGCACGTAGTAGGAGGTGCGTCCCATCACCTGATCGGTGTCAATCCAGATGAGGTTGGTGGCCCATTCGCGGTTGTTCACATTCTCGAAGAGCGGTGCGTAGGAGGTCATGGTCACCAGGTCGCCGTTGCGCTCCATGCCCGAGATGAAGGCAGCCTCCGAGAGAGCCGCGTTCATGTTGCCGCCTCCGACTCCCTGGTTGCAGGCATATTCGCCCACATACACCTCCCATTTGCCGCGCTGCTTGGTGTCAAACAGGGTGGTATTGCGGTAGAAGAAGTCGGGTGCCACGTACCAGTGCGGGTCAATCATGTCGGTCTTCTCGATGCTCCGGTTCTCTTCGCGCAGGCCGCTCATGTCATCATAGATGAGCGTCAGTTGGGGATACTTCTCCTTGATGGCCTTGTAGAAGATGTCGAAGCGGCGGTCATACTCGGCCCCCCAGTTCTCATTGCCTATCTCTACATATTGCAAGGGGAAGGGTTCGGCATGACCATTCTGTGCACGCAAGGCGCCCCATTCGGTATCCAGTCCTCCGATGGCATACTCGATGGCATCCATACAGTCGTCCAGGTAGGCGGGAATCTCACTCTCTGGCGAGGCATCGCCCATGCGGAACTGGCATCCCAGGCCCACGTTGCAGACGAACATCAGCTTGGCTCCTATATCTTCGCAGTACTGAAGCACCTCGTGATAGCCCATGCCGTAGGAGCAACGGTAGCCCCATGTGCTGTACTCGCCGGGCCTTGCGGCGGGGTCTCCCAGGGTCTTCTTCCAGTCGAAGCGGTTGGGAAGCGAAATACCCTCGACCACACAGCCCCCCGGCCAGCGGAAGAAGGCAGGCTTCAGGTCGGCCAGACACTGGGCAACGTCCTGCCTCATGCCATTGTAACGGTCGTTGAATGTGGGGGGGAAGAGTGACACATAGTCCAGCCATACCTGGCCGGGAGCGTCAAATTCCAGTGCCAGGCGGGCGCTGTTGTCCGAGGCTGTCGGCTCTATCACCTTCAGTTCGTCCACCCAAGTGCCGGCCTGCTTCACACTGATGCTGGTCTGGCCTATCACTTTGCCCTCCGCTGTGAGCAGCTTGGCGGTGATGGTTCCCTGGTAATCGGGTGCCTTGCGGATGATGGTGCGCAGGGCGTACATCTTCCCTTGCTCGATGTTCATGCCCCAGTAGCCCTCGTTGATGAGCTGCACGGGCTGGTCGGCCCGGTGGATAGTGACCAGCAGGTTGTTGGGGGCGGTGTCAAACTTCGGCTTCTCCTTCGTCAGTTTCATGGTGGCAATGGCCTCGTCGGCAGGCTGCAGGCTCCAGGCACGCACCGCCTCGTTGTTCCAATGGAAGGTGGCTTCGTGGTTCACCCGTCCGCTCAGGTGGTTCTTTACCGGCGCGGGTTTCAGCCTTCCGTGCTCCACACAGTACCCCTCGGGCATCTCTTTCTCCTCGAAACTGCGGTTCTGTACCAGCTCGGCATAGAGCCCTCCGTCGCCCGCATGGTTGATTTCTTCAAAGAATACTCCGTACATCGAGGGCGAAACAGGGGCTCCTTTCTCACTCACGTTCAGGGTAACGGGCACTCCTTCCGGCTGGGAGGCACACCCTGCCAGCAGACCAGCGGCCATCATGGCCAAATAAAGATTGGTGGATTTTTTCATGTGTGATAATAGATTAATGTTAGATGTTTCAGTCAGTAGTCGAAAGTCGCAGGGACTTTCCGTAGGGATAGGGGGAGGATGGGGGAGAAAAGGCAGGACCTTCCGCCCGTTGAAAGGCAGTGTCTCTGTCATTCTGAGCAACGCGAAGAATCTGTAAGCGTAAGCCAATCAGCTGCTTTTTGAAACGATTAAAGATTCTAAGGCAGAGCCTCCCGTCCG
>JAFXDL010000010.1 GCA_017516265.1 Bacteroidaceae bacterium | reverse complement strand
GAAGTGTAACTTTGGGAATGTCATTTTTTACAGAAAATTCAGAAATACTACCATGATTCACATAGTAATGCTCCAATAATTCATGCAAAAGAGCATTACGTTCGGAACGGGTCAGGTTAATTTGCTTTTTTCTTTCTTTCACTAAGTTGATTCTTTAAGAGTCAACCTTTTCTACAAAAAGACAGTATCTGGGATTTGAATGAGATTGACACGACTCATCATGACGTTATATTGGATATTATTGATATGAAGCAGGAGGGTCTTCTGGCCATCATTGACAACCCAGAGCTTGACAAAGCGCAGCAGCCCGTCGTTTTTTGTGAATACATTCTCCACTTCCACCTCACAATCCCCCATCTTGCCAGTCTCAAGCAGTTGTTGCAGGTCGCTGTTTTTCTCTGTTCCCTTGAATGTCAAGGTGATGGTTGAATCACTTTCTGTGCGTATCACTTCGTTCTTCTTGGAAAAATCGATGGCAGATTTCTGCATAGTCAGCAGACGCTCGGGGTAGAGCAGGTTGATAAAGTATTCTAGGAAATTGGCAGCACGAGGCCCTTTTACGTAGAGCGCGTTAGGAACCCACATATATTGGTTCTGGCCGTCGAATACGATAACACGCCCATTCTGTTTCTCTACACGATAGAACACGCTGTCATTCTGTCTCAGGAGTCCGATGTCTATTCTCGCGAAGTCGGCTTTTGGGTCGAAATAAGCAAAGTTGTCATTGGACGTTGTGCGGGCATAGACTGCCATTTGGAAACTGCCCACATTCTGCACACTTTTAATCCACTGCTCAAAGAGTTGGCCGCGTGGAGTCTCGGCCACAGCGGATGTGGAGAAAAGGTGGCTCCAACCGATAAAGAATCCCAGGAGGAACACTGCGGCTGCAGCGATGGGGCGCCAGAGATGGTGCTGCTTGCAGACTGGTCTGCTGATAGATGGTTGGGAAGATGTCTCCTGTGGTTGTAAGGCATTAAACGCTTCGGCCAGTTCTTCATAATAGGCCTTACATTCGGGACACTCAGCCATGTGTGCCTTACATTCTGCCTGCGTCTGCATGTCGATTGTGGTATCAAAAAGGTCAACCACCTTATCTTTAAATTCCTTGCAATTCATAGTCAATGTACTTTTTAATGTTAATGATTCGTTTGTTTCATTGCCTTGCGGATTTTCTCCAGTCCGTAGAGAAAACGAGATTTCACCGTGGGCAGGGGTAGAGAAAGAATCTCGGCTACATCAGCAAAGCTGTTGTTTCCATAAATTCGAAGACGTATGACCTCGGCCTGTTCCTCTGGGATTTCCACAAGTAGCTTGGCAATTCGTTGGTAGTCCGATTCGTCGTTTTCCGTTGGGAGATCTGCTATGTCAAGGCAAGCGTCCAAGGGTATTGTCCTGAGTTTTCCCAACGCAGTAAGTCGTGAGGAACACAAGTTAGAGAGTACACGAAAGATATAGTTGCGCCAGTCTCTCACTTCAACGCTCTTCTCATCAGAGAATTTTGAGCTGATTTTAAGGAAGGCATCTTGCAGCGCATCTTTCGCATCATCTGTATCACCAAGACGGTAGCAGGCATACCTCATCAAGTGCGGTTGTTCCTGTTGAAAGTGTTCAGCGAGTTCTTTCATTTTGATGTCGTTTTCTGTATTCATTATCTTTACGTTTTTGAGATGCATCTGACATAAAGACTCTAAAAGTCCGAAAAAGATTTAAACGAAAGACATTTTTTCAAAAGAAGGGCGAGAATGTACACAATTTCCATCCTCGCCCGCCTTGTATAATTGTGCCTATCGCCACAGGGGCTCGTTCTCCCACCCACGGGGAAAGCCCATTGCTACGGTATCAATGGCCGGGTAGTCGGCAAGAAGTGAATCAATCTTGGCCTTCATATCGTTGTTCGGCGAAATGATGTTTAGGAAATACTTGATAATGCAAAGGTCAAAGTAGATGCGGAGTGTATCAGTGGGCAGAGTTATCCAGCTGCCAGCCATTCGATTTGGAAGCATTGGACGTATGGTGTTTTGCTTGTTCCACACACGGGCATGATGGCAACATGAGTTGCGGGTTAGAGTAACAATGGTAAGCCACGACTCAAAAGGTGCCACCTGCAAGCCAAATCTACGAGCAATGCTTTTCTTGATTCGGGCAACCTTGATGTTACTGAATATATTGGTGATAACTCCGAAGGGAAGCACTTCTGCCAATATCCAGGCTGGAGGGTACGCATCAGAATAGGTCTGTTTGAAATGAACAATGAAATCTTCGCGTGAGCGATGAAGCTCGGCATCAATCAAGTCCATTGTACGACAGAACTTCCCTGCATCAATGAAATTGCTGCAATCAGTCATCCAGAACGGATTACCCGTCATGGCACTGCCGATATTGACGATTGCGCTTCGCACTGCAACCTCAATCTTTTCTATCTCATTGAAGATAAGCAGTCGAAGTTTCTTGTCGAAACGATAGAGCATCATCACTTGACTAAACGTTGCGCTCGGTTTATAGCGATGTTGCTCCTTCGGCATCTGTAGCAAAGGATACATATAGGCTGACAGGCGGTAATAGCCAATATATTCGAGATAACTCTCAGCCTTGGAAGTATATGTAACTGTCAAACCTCTTGACTGCAAGAGACAGACAAGATCGTGCGCACTGGTGTACGGCTTCTGGAATGGGATTCTGTTACTCATTGTATAAAAATAAAACGACCCGCACATTTGAGCATCGTTGAGAGGCTTGGCGGGTTCTGGTGATACAAAGGTACTGCTTTTATTTGGAATAACCAAACTTTTTTGAAGAAAAAGAATAAAGTTAGCCTAAGAAATCGTCATTTTACATTAAAGTGCCATTCTTTTCCCTGCCTTTTTGAATCAATTTGCACCAAAGATTATCTGTCTGGCGACACATAAACATTAGATAATCCGTTCACACTCGACAAAGCAAAAGTAAACTATTGTTTTGCTCTCGCTTAATCACGGAATTGGTACGATTGACAATCAGAAATTCTGTTCATAGTTGACTTTGAATTATTAACCGACCTTGTCACACAGTTACTTAGCGCAACCGAGGTACAAGGTCGGTACAAATGCCCCCATTTTGATGCTTTATCTTCTCTCTTTTGACTGGCAAAATTCCTTTGTCTTTGCTCACCATAGTTGTCAAAAGCACAAAATGGCCAAAATCCGCCTATTAAATAATCTTAACAGAATATTAAATATTGCACACCTTTGAAGGCTGGTTTTGCTCTGCAAAACTCTTAGATTTCCCATTTTTCGCTATCGCACTTTTTTGTACCGTTCAATTTAGAAAGCACCGTGTTTCCGACTGTGTTTCAGTTACTTGGAAAAGCTCAAAGCAATCCCACATGAATTCATTTACCATTTACAAGGTACAATTCTTCATTTGCTACTACAATTTTGCTATACTTTGTCGTGTTGTAAATGGGGGGGAGTTTCAATCAGTGCCTAATAAAGGTCTGATGAAGCACTGATTAAGCACCTAATGAAGCACTGATTGAGCATCTAATGAAGCACTGATTGAGCATCTAATGAAGCACTGATTGAGAGCCTAATGAAGTACTGATTGAGAACCTAATAAAGCACTGATTGGAAAGGGGCGGTTCTCTATTCTCTTCTTACAGCTCAGATTACAGTAACTATTCAGCGATTTTTTTTATTTCAAACGCAAAGACGCTGAGGCGCAGAGGTCTCTTTTTTAGAGTTTAATGGAGACTTGGAGAATAAAACGCCCTACAAGCGCGTTTTGAGGTGTGCCATTGGCTGACTTGTCGGCCAAAACTCTGCGTACTCAGGATACTCTCTGTCGAATGGAAGGATTCTCCGCGTCTCTGCGTCTCTGCGTTTTTTATAATAAAAGTCTTTCGCTGAATACTTACGGTTGCATACAAATATTATCGATGAAGAAATAGGATTTGTTTATATCATTCTGTTCTGTCTGTAAAGAATCATAATTTTTTCACTGTTCATCAAATTGTCCGAAGGAAGTATTTGTGCAGGTTCTTATAGACTTGTATATATTTGTACTTAACTGGAAACCAATCCTATATAAGCACTACGCGAAAAATCGCGTATTTTCAATCAAACAGGAGCCTCGTCCCAAATACAGCATTCTCAGAGGCCCTGTTTTTGCATATTTATACAGTGATTGCATATTTATACATTTTGCCTTCTTTCCCGCAAGCCAGAAAACAGACTCTCTTCACCATTTATGCACAACCGCTTCCCTCCGTGTGAACAAGTGCCGCGCCGAATGTTCATAACCTATAGGAGTGGTTGTGCACAACCGCTGAAGCGAGTGTTCACACGGGCTTCCGCACTTGTGCACACGGCCGTTTGCATTGAAAAAAAGGAGGAATCCCATGTTTGCATGAATATACAGAGAATACTCTCTTGTGGAGGGTGCAAAATTTACGGAATGAGGAAATCTACAGATGCAGGATTTGTTACTTTGGATTGTTGCTTTTGTTGATAATAGGGCGAAGTAAGAGTTCAAGGTTTAAAAGTTCAAGGTTCAAAAGCCATTCGGCACAGATTTTTAGAACACGGAGACACAGAGGCACAGAGAATTTCTCTTCAATCAAAATTAAAACTCTGTGTCTTTGTGTCTCTGTGTTCTAATCAAATAGGACATACACCTTAAACTTTAAACCTTAATCCTTGAGTTCCAGTATCTTTATAAAATACCAAAGCCTATTCTGCTAAAGGTGTATAGTATCGTGAAGGAGCCAAAGAGTCTGTTTCCTCCGCCAACTCAGGATGGAAGATGCAAGCGAACTCGGCCAACAGACGTTCAGGATGAAAGGGAACTTCATCATAGAAGCGGCTATAGGCCGTATTGCATCCATACATACGACGTTCACGGTAAGCAGAGAAGTGGGTGTAGGCTTCATTTTCATCAGCTAAGGAGCCGTAAGTCCGATTTACCGTTGCATGATAGCGAATCAGCCAGATGTCAGCCTCGCGTGCTTTGGAATACACCGTTTCAAAGGAGAGGGGGACCGACCCGCTGTTGGCATTGTCGGCAAACAGGTATTTGGCTCCGGCATCGGCATACATCCGTCCGATGGTGCTGCCTCCCCCAGATACATACCAAGCCGAAGGGCCTGTAGGCAAATCTGCAAAGACTTTGGGCTGATGCTGGCTGGCCTGTGCTCGATGTTTCCATGTCAGATAGTCAGTCTCCACCGCAGCAAAGAGTGAGTCTGCCCGTTCTGAGCATCCGTACAAGCGTCCATAGAAACGCATCCATTCGGCCCGCCCGAGAGCAGAGGTCTCCATATAATCGGCACACTCTATAATGGGCACTCCCAAACGTTCGACCCTGCCGTATCCGCCACTATTCTCAAAAGGAGAAAGTAACAAGGCATCAGGCTGGAGGACTATCATGCGCTCCACATCAGGACTTATCCCATTGCCCAAATCGAGCATGGTCTTTTGGCGGATGCGCTCATGTACGGCAGGCTGATGGATGTATTTGGAGTCACACACTCCGGCTATGGCATCCAATGCACCCAGCTCCTCCACCAACCCACAGTGAACGGCTGTATAGACCACCGAACGTTGCAGTGGCACACGCACGACTGTGCCCACTGGCAGTGTATCAGCATTATAGGTTTTCTTCCTCGATACCAGGACATAGGAATGCAATGTCCGCAGGGTATCCCATGGATTGCGCAAGGTCACGACTGTGTATCCGGGGTACTCCACAATCTGCAGGTGCGAGGCATGGCGGATATCCAAAGTGTCACCTGCAGGCTGGGATGCATGAGTCCTCTCCCCGCCACACGACGGGAAGAGGAGCATAAATGTGCAAACAGCTATGATATGTAAAACAAAGCTTCGCATAGAATAAAAGAGTTACAGGAGTACAGAAATTACAGAAGTTACAGAAGTTACAGGAGTGCAGGAGTGCAGACAATAGTTCTGACTATAATTATCTGATACCCAACAGAACATTTGTCTGAACTCCTGCAACTCCTGTACTTCTGAACTCCTAATTATAAAACACCATCGCATTAGGTCCCTGACCACCGCTCTCGAACTTTCCGACAAAAGTACCGTCGGCCTTGAAGCGATAGATATCCCCCTCACCAGCTGCATAGTAGGTGATGCCTACATAGATATCGCCATTCTCGGGATTCACCTCCAACATATAGACATTGCCAGCGGTCAGTTCTGCAGGAGCATCCTTCAGGAAAGAGGTTTCGCTCTTCTTTCCAGTGCGGGTATCGTAGGTATAGAAAGTGGTCGTGTAGTTCACCCAGTCGGCCGTACTGCAATAGGCGACATAGAGTTTGTCGCCATACTCGGCCATGTGGGTACCCTGTCCGATGGTGCTGACGGTCTTTGTCTGACGGTCGTAGAGCTGCACAGGATAGGTGTAGGGGTCGGGATAAGCGGCACCATAGCCTTGGATAAAAATGCGGTCGTTCACCTCGATGATGCGTTGGGGATTGGTCATAATCTCCACCTGCTCGGCCGACTCAAAGGTGCGCAGGTCGATGATGGAGAGACGGTTGTCGTAGCCCCAGCCACTATTGACCACATAGAGTTTGCCATCTTCCTCCACCAGCTGCTCGGGATTGTTGCCCACGGCCACCATCTTCTCAAAAGCCAATGTCTTGGCATCCAAGCGGGCCACATTTCCGCTATAGAGGGTCACATACAACTTTCCGTCTTCAGCCACTACGTAACGGGGCTGTCCCTGCTCTTCGGTGAATGCATAACGGGCCAATTCCACACCGGCACCGCTCAGACGAGTAATGTAGCTGGAGCCATTCACGATGACGTAGATGTCGCCATTGTACCCAATCATATCCTGCGCTGTGTCGCCCAACTTCAGGCCACCATTCTGTTTGGCATAGATGTCATCAATCACCTCGCCCGTAGCAGGGTTGTAAAACGATACATTGGCATTATTCATGCTATAGATTCCTTCATTCAGGACAAACACACGCTGCTTGGGCAATGCCACTTCAGCATTCTCGTTCCACTTGTCGTTGTCGTCATCGTCCTCACAGGCGGTGAACACTGCACCCGTTGCCATCAGGCAGAGAGCACTCAAGAAAAGACTTCTAAGTTTCATACTTTTTTTGTTTTAGGTTTTACATTCTATTATTTTATTAACCGATTAATCTTTTCAGAAAGAGAGAGTCATTCCCATCCGCCACGAACGGCCGGGCATGGGATAGTACTTGATGACCTCGTACTGCCGGTCGGTAAGGTTCACCACATCGGCCTGCAGGCGCAACGTAGTGGCCTTTCCCAGCTGGAAGCTGCGCGAAGCGGTGAGTCCGTGCTCCACATAGCCCTCTATTTCGTTCGACGGGATGTTCTGGTCCATAAAGTAGCGCTTGCCTACGGCCATCAGATTGTACCCCACGTGCAGCCACGGAGTTTTCAGCAACACCGAGGCATTGCCGCTATGGCGCGGCGTGTAGGGCAGTTGGTCCTTGTAGTTCTTGGCCGAGGGATTGGTCAGGTCGAGCGCCTGCTGGAAGGTGTAAGCCCCTGTCACATCCACCTCGCATCCTGAAATGATGGGGAACGATGCGGCCAATGTGGCATCCACGCCGTGAATCTCCACCTCGCCATAGTTGGCCATGCGCCACACATACACCGAGGGGAAGGCCACAATCTTGTCCTCTACCTTATTATAATAGGCATCCACCGTCAAGGAGAGGCTATTGAGCCAAGCCGCTGGACGGGCATTCCACGTCAGCCCCACGTTGTACTCCGTGGCATCTTCAGGACGCAGCGCAGTGTTGCCCGAACGGCGGTAATAAAGGTCGTTGAAGGTAGGCACGCGGAACGTATTCTTGTAGAGGGCACGCAGATAGAACGCCTCGCTGCTCCACGGCCGCCACGACAGGGAGAGGGAGGGGGATAGATGACGGCGGTCATCAGGTGTTACGCCTGAACGGACTTCATCGGTCGTATAAGTGCCAGTCAGGTTGGCCAGCAGATGCCACCCACCCCATCGGAAATCAGCATTCAAGGCCGTCAGCGAAGTCAGCCGCACGGGATTGGGACTGTCATCAATGTTGTTGTGCAAGGTATTGACAAAGCCATCCTGTGCCAACGAGAGGGAAAGAGATGTGAAAGGTTGCCAACTGACAGCGGCCGATGCGTAGTACTCATCCTGACGGTGCACATCCACCTGACGGCCACCCTCGTACTTCACATTAGTATCCTCATAACGGTTCCAGGCATGATTGTACTTGGCCAAAGCACGCATCTTCCACTGGGGAGAGAAATGTTTTTCGTAAGCTATTTGGGTAAAGAAATTCTCGTCCCACAAACGTTCGCGAGCCGTGGGATTATAGAGGATGACACTGCCCGGCAATCCGCGTTCCGACTTGTAGAAATAACCCTTA
This sequence comes from Bacteroidaceae bacterium, assembly GCA_017516265.1. Lineage (GTDB taxonomy): Bacteria > Bacteroidota > Bacteroidia > Bacteroidales > Bacteroidaceae > Phocaeicola_A. Next base: position 1,042 of record JAFXDL010000010.1, on the reverse strand, counting down.
CCCGTCAAACGACTTTCATCCTTGAAAGTATGATAGAGGTTCCCCTCCACATGCCAACTGTAGATATCGGAATTCCGACGACGTTCGGTCGTCTCAGTCCGTCCATTGTCGAGTATGAAGGGATAGATACCGTCAGCACGCATATAGTCACCCTCGACCATGACTGAGGTGCGCGACGAGAACCGGTGGGCATAGCGGAGCGACGGGGTGATGTATCCGAACGAGCCACCACTCAAACGGGCACGCCATACATCATTTTTCCCTTCTGCAAAAACGGGGCGTTGGGTGCGTATGCTCAAGATGCCAGCCGAGGCATAGGCACGAGCCGACTGGAGAAGGTCATTCCCCTGCCCCACGGCCAAAGAGAGTTCCTCCACATTATCCAATGAAAAGCGCCCAACGTCAATCTGGCCAGCTTGCGTGTTGCTCACCGTCACACCGTCGTAACTCACAGCCGTATGGGCTGCTCCAAGACTGCGTACCGACACGGTCTTCAGCCCTCCGATGCCCCCATAGTCGCGCACGGTAGCTCCGGCAAAGCGTTTCGCGGCATCGGCCACACTCTGTATGCCCAAGGCCTCCAATTGCTCGCGCCCCATGGATTGCACCGGCTGGGCCGAAGCCACCGACAAGGGGGTCCGACGCGCCTTTACCGTCACTTCATCAATAGTGTGTAGGGTATCAACTACTGATTGGGCACGTACAGGAATGTTCAGCAAGCCACCCAACACCAACAGGCTGAGTACATAGCGTACACTCATCTACTACAAAAAAGATGTTTGTTTACACAATTTCAATTCCCTGTACCTTTCCTCGAAGCACGGGGATTTTTGACTCTGTTTTGCAGGTCTTCTGACTTACTCCGTCGTTTGCTTGGCCTTCCCATACCTTATTATATATATAAGGAACAGTGGCTTTCATGCTTAAGCAAACGTCCCAAAAGAATTGGAGCTTACAGCAGCGGGACTGTTCGGGACTTTCACCCGATTCCCTTTTCATCCTACCCAGCCGCAGGGGCTTGTCGGAACAAAACGGTGCAAAG
>JAFXDL010000103.1 GCA_017516265.1 Bacteroidaceae bacterium | reverse complement strand
GGTCCCTGCCATTTCCTGATTTTCCTTGTTGATTTCTTCTAAGGCTTTGTTGATTTTGGTAATCTTGTTGCGGTTGAAGTAGCCCATGGTTCCTATTTTCCACGAGAATTCGCTGTTGCGGAAGATGTAGCCGTCCACTTGGATTTCGACACCATTGTTTTGCATCTCACCTAAGTTGGAGGTGGCTGTAGTTGTGCCTGTTGAAGGAGCTTTGGCTTTGTCTAACAGTAGGTCCGTCGTATTGCGGATGTAAGCATCCACTACGATGTTCAGTCGCTTGTTGAACATGCTGAAGTCAAGTCCCACGTTGTAGTTCATGGTACGTTCCCAAGCCAAATCGATGTTGCCGATGGTGATGGGAATGGCACCGATACCGTTCTTGTATTCGTATTCGTTGCTGTACTGATACATGGTCATGGCTTGGAAGGGACTGAAGCTGACCTTACCAGTATAACCAGCACTGGCACGCAGTTTGAAGAGGTCGAAATGCTTCTTTACGTTTTTCATGAATGGTTCGTTCAGCACGTTCCATCCCACACCTCCTGACCAAAAATGTCCATAGCGGTTGTTGGCTCCGAATTGCGATGACCCTGTCACGCGCCAGGTGGCATCGGCAAAGTAGCGGTTGCGCCATGAGTAGTTACCTGTGACGAATACACCTACATCGGATGATTCAGCCAAGTCGCCGTATGGTTTGGAACTCGTGGGATACCCAGCGGCATTGCCTATATATGAGTTCTGATCATTGAAAAATCCGATAGCTTGCATTGTCTTGCTGCTCAGTTCCGAGTGGTTGATTTCCCATCCGGCATTGGCACTGACGAGTGATTCGTCTTCGAAGAATTTATTGAATGTGGCTACAATATTTCCGTTGTAGCTGGTTGATTTGCTGTCTATTTGTGTGCTGCTTCCCTTCTTGGTCAGATCTGTTTCGTTTTTGAAGTTGCGTGATTTTGGCGATACGAAAATGTCGCTCCATCCCGTTTCGCTGGTGATGTTGAAGTGACCCGTCACGCGGAATTGGCTGTTGATGTCCCAACGGAAATCTGTCACGTTGGTGAAGGTGTTCGTTCCGTTTCGGCTGTAGCTTCCGAGGCTGGCTTCGTATAGCGGATTGTCCAAGTCCCAAGCCAAGTCGGTGTTGGGTGTACCGTTCTCGTTGTACATCTGTTCGTAGGGATTCATCAGTACGTATTCCGAGAATGTGCCGTAGGGAGAATTTTGTGCCTTGATTTCGGCATAAGTTGTTCTGTTTGAAATTTGGATGGCGTTGTTGATGAAGTAATCCAACTTGAATCCAAGGTTGTAACGCTTACGGTAGTCTTCCTTCATGACACCTTTGGTGTCGGCGAAGCGGCCAGTAAGTTCGTAGCGTAAGTTTTGTGCACCACCATAGACACGTAGTGAATGGTCGTGGCTGAATGATGTGCGTGCCGGTTGCGACAGCCAGTCGCTGTTCTGTCCAGCCATTACGGCTTTGTACCGTTGGTTGTAGAGTTCGTCCAACTCAAATTGGGTTGTTATTGGATTTTCGGTCAATCCCTGATAATGTTTGGAGGTGACATCGTAGAGTCCGGCCATCTGTTCATAACGCAATTTGTCTGCCGCGTTCAGCACGTCGTAGTCACTAAGGATAGGTGTCTGTAGGTTTCCTGTAAAGTTGTATTGTACACGCAGGGTGCTTTCTGCCAGTGGCTTGCGGGTGATGACAATCACACCATTGGCAGCCTTTGAACCATAGAGGGCAGTGGCCGAAGCATCTTTCAGTACGTTGATGGTTTCCACTTCGTTGATGTCAAGGTCGTAGAGATCCTGCATGGTGATTTCTGTACCATCCAGAATGATGGTAGGCTGGTTCACGTCCTGTCCGCTGTTGCTGAATGAGGTCATGCCGCGTAGCACCAGTTCGGGCACGTGGTTGGGATTCGAGCCTTGGGCAGTATTCTGCACCATAGCCATACCTGGGGTCAGTGCTGCTATGGCACTGACGATGTTTACGCCGCTCACCTGCTTCAAGTCGGCACCGTTGATTTGTGTAACCGAACCCGTGAAGCTGTTTTTGTTTTTGTTAAAGAATCCCGTCACCACCACATCGTTGAGGCTGTTGCTCTCTTCGCGCAGGCGTATGTGTACATTATTTGTTTTGTCGCGTCCAGGTTTCAGAATGTGTGTCTGATAACCGATGTAGGAGATGTGTATCTCGTAGTCTCCGTCCGATGGTTTCAAATCGAAGTTTCCGTCAATGTCGGTCACAACACCCGTTTCCACTGTTCCATCTTTTACAATGGAGACGGTCACTCCAATCAACGGTTCTCCCGTTTGGTTATCAACAACAGTACCCGTAATGCGACGTGGTTGCGTCTGCTCGTTTTGCATCTCTCCGACAGTTGTACTCAAGTCGTTAGCGGCCGCTCCGAAGGGAGTAGCTAATAGGCATCCGGCCATCAACCATCCGGTGAGTGTCTGTCCGATAGGATTCTTTTTCATCTGTTTGGTTTGAGTTAAAAATGTATTGAGTTTGTAAGTTGTGAGACTTTGGTGAACTCACATACTTACAAACTCAAAAACTATTCATTTATTATTTTACAGCCACCTTGGCAACTGCATTTTTAACCTTTACAAGGTACAATCCCTTGTTCAATCCGCTTACCTGAGAAGCCACGCCGCTGAATACGGTGCGTCCGCTCATGTCGTAAACTTCGATAGCTTGTGCTTCACCTGCAACGTAGATGGTGCCGTTGGCTGACCAAATGTTGAGGGCAGGAGCGGCTGTGATGTCTTCGATTGAAGAAGAACTGGAAGTTGCTGTGACGTTGCTGTAAAGAGCTACAGCTTTAGTCTCTTGGGTGTCGTAATCCATGATGCTCACGCAGAAGCTGTTGATAGACACTGTGCCGTCTTCGTTGACGGTAAGAGTCAGCGGACTTGTTGTCGCGTTCATGTCGAAGAGCTTGTAATAAGTCTTTCCTGCCTCAATGGTTCCGATGAAACCTCCCGTATTCATTTCAGCCTTGTTTGCATCTTCGGTTGAGGGTGTAAGCAGGATTCCTCCGTAGTTGAGAGCGGTTACGTCGTTTCCGAAGAACTTGGTTACCAGATACATATCATAGTCGGCATTATAAGTCACTTCCATTTCAAATGATTCGGGATAAGTATTTCCATCGTAAGATGTAACGTTACCCTTCACGGTGAATGTTCCTGCCCAAGAGAATGGCTCTGGTTCGGGTTCAGGTTCAACAGTACCCTTTGAAGCAATAGCATTGCTGTAGAGGGCAACCGCCTTGGTTTCTTGAGTGTCATAATTCATAATGCTCACGCAGAAGTTGCTGATAGACACTGTGCCGTCTTCGTTGACGGTAAGGGTCAGCGGACTTGTTGTCGCGTTCATGTCGAAGAGCTTGTAATAAGTCTTTCCTGCCTCAATGGTTCCGATGAAGCCTCCCGTATTCATTTCAGCCTTGTTTGCATCTTCGGTTGAGGGTGTAAGCAGGATTCCTCCGTAGTTGAGGGCGGTTACATCGTTTCCGAAGAACTTGGTTACCAAATACATGTCATAGTCGGCGTTATAAGTCACTTCCATTTCAAATGATTCGGGATAAGAGTTTCCATCGTAAGATGTAACGTCACCCTTCACAGTGAATGTTCCAGCCCAAGAGAATGGTTCCGGTTTGACTGTTTCTTCTTTTGTCGCTGTCACGGTTTGGTAATAAGCCGCGAAATTGTGAGTCGGGGTATTGCTTGCATCCATAATCAGATTGGTGATGGTGAAATCGCTCAATGTGTATGTGCCATCTTCCAAACGGGTAATTACGATGTTCGATGCTGTGCTTAGGTTCAAGTCTTTCAGTGTAAGATAGCTTGTACCGGCAGTGATGGTCTTCAGATAGGCAGGATTGGTACTGATTTCAGCCTTGTTGGGGTCATCTGTAGAGGGTTTGAAGCTGATACCTCCATAGTTGAGAGCTGTTACATCGCATCCGAAAAACTCGGTAACCAGATAAATGTCATAGTCGGCATTATAGGTGACCACCATGTCAAACTCTTCGGGATAGTCAAATTCTGTGAGTTGTTTCATGATGCTTCCGGCCTTAATCTTGTAAGTACCTTCCCATGTTACTTTTTCTGTCTCACCACCTTGGCGCTTGGCTAAACCGTTCTGATACCACTGCTTGTAGCCACCAGGCACTTCGGGACTGATTGAGTCCTGTGCGATGGTCATACCGTTGGCCTGACTCAGCAGGTTCTCATTGGTCATGTTGAAGGTGATGGTTCCCGGACGGGCAACTCCGTACATGTTTACGAGACCGATTTTCTGCTCTGCATCGAAGTAATCTTCGTTGAAGGGAATGGTCAAGGTCACACCATCGAAAGTGGCAGTCAAAGCCAAGGGAGCAAAGTCGCCAAGAGTGAGGCTGATGTTGTAAGCCTTTTTGCTGTTATCGGTAGCAGTCAAGGTCATATCCCACTCGGTTGGTAGGGTTGAACCTTCCATGGTGTCGTATGTGCCCTTACCGGCAATGTAGTGCCAGTCACCGCTGAGGTCTGCCACTTCGATGCTTTCGCTCTGTACAAAGGTCAGCTTGGCATTGGTGAAACTGGCGACAATAGTGTTGGTTTCGTTGCCGTAGTCGCATGTCACCAATGTGAAGTCAGACAGTGTGATGTTTTTTGTTGAGGGGTCGAAAGTGTACTTGACATCTCCGTATCCAGGAGTGCCATCAGCTTTTGTGTACGGGTAATTCCCTTCAGCATCACTCATGTGTAATTTGCCAGCCCATACATCATAATTGCCGTTAGGATTGGGAATCTTGATGGTGTTGGCTGACAAATCGATGTCGCTAATTCGTTGAGCTGCTGTTGCACCTGCCAGTCCTTGAATTTCTCCAATGAAATGGGAGTTTGAAGATTTGGTGATAACCACCTCGCATTCGTTTTTGAAGTAATCGGTATATTCCTTTCCTTCATCAGTCACGTTTACGTCAGCGGTGAACTTGTACGTGCCGAACAAGTCAGCTGCCGAAGCCACTTGTGCACGGGCCGGAAGGGCCAGCATGAAAGCGGCGATGAGTGCAAAGGCACTCTGTAAAAGTGTAAATTTCTTCATACGCTTTTTTTGTTAAATTGTTAATATTATAGGTTTTGATGATTTGTTTTCTATCTTCTAAGGTCCTTAAAGTATCTAAAGGTCCTTAAGGCCTGTAAGGACATTGGGATTCTTATGGCTTTACTTCAATCCCTCCAACAGTTTTACCAGTCCCGGGCCTTGGCTGGGGCGTGGTGCACCGTGCATGTAGAGACGGCCTTCAGGGTCGTAGATGGCGAAGAAGGGGATGCCCTTCACGTTGAGTGCCTGACCCAGTGAGTTTGTAGGATCCCACAACTGGTTGCCGTGCATGTTTTTCTCCTGCATCTTCTTTTTCCAGGCATCTTCTTTAGCATCAATGGAGATGGAGAGGAAGACTACCTTGTCATTCTTCAATTCCTTTTCCAGTTTCTGGAGGGCAGGGACCTCTTTCAGACAAGGCGTGCACCAACTTGCCCACAGGTCGATATATACATATTTTCCACGGAAGGTGCTGAAATCTACCACGTTGCCGTTCGCATCTTTCAACTCTACGTTTTCGGGGAAGGGCTGTCCGGGGATGGTGGCTTTCAGTTTGGCAAAGCGCTCAGCGTGGCTCGGGTCAAGGCCGTATGTTTCGGTAGCTTTCTGCAGGCGTTCGAGTCCCTTTTCAAATCCGTCGGCATAGTTGAAGCGGGTGACATAGCGCCCGGCAATGTGATCCTTCACCTTGGCTTTCAGCGTGGTGTCGGTGTAGTGTGTATCCAGGTAGATGAGTGCACTGTCCAGATTGTTCGGATTGGGCAAACTGCCGTATACGATGAGTCGCGCTTCAGTAAACAGTGAGGCCAACGGAGAGTCCATCACCGTGTGCGGCTCGGGCAACAAGTCTTCACGCTTATAGGGGATTTCTTCCTTCTTGCCCTTCAGGATGCGTGCTGCCAAGTCGTAAGAGTTGTGAGTGTGGATGTAGCTCCATATCTTCAAATACTCTTCCACTTCGTCTGAGCAGTCGTAGATGCTCACGATGGAATCGGCCTTGGTTATGAATCCCTTCACCAAGGCGGGATTGCTCCAATTTGCATTTGAAGCAAAAAGGCTACGATTATAATTCACATAGGCATTCAGGTAAGCAGCCAATGCCTGATTGTCGTCACTGCCTTCCATGGATACGGCTCCCTTTTCGCCGAATGTCAGGGTTGTTTCCGACTTGGCTTCGGTTACCGGCACATAGTAGGGGATGATGCTCTGTGTCTGTCCTTTGATGGACACCAGATTGTAGAATCCCGTGGGACTGGTGTTGATTGTGGCGCGATAGGCGTTTCCTTCGGGTGTCATTTCAATGATTCCCTCATCATGTCCCATAGGGATAAGCATCATTTTCCGGTCGTTCGCATCGTTGGTGGTGATGGTCACTTCCTGCGTTTCCTGTATGGGAGCATTGCATCCTATTAGACTGATAGCCAATATGTTCAGAATGAGTCTTTTCATAAGAGATGTGTTTCGTTTCATAATAATGGGCAAAGATAGTGTTTTTCTTGCAAATAGCAAAAAAAAGAAAGTTTTTTTTAGTGTTCTTGAGCTGATGTCAGCCTTTTTTATGCTAAACCCATAAAGTGTTAAAGAATAAAAACTGAAACTCTTGTTTTTTTCTTTATTCCTTTGGCTTATAGTTTTTTTTCTTTTAGTTGCATCTGCAACCTGTACAAGTTTGCCCGCAAAACGTTACGTAAGAAACTAAAAAAATAGCCTCATCCCTAAATCCCTTCTCCGGGACAACGGAGAAGGGACTTTCGCTGGAGGAGAGGAGGAGTTTTTGGGAGATTGAGTCGCTTCGGATGATGGCTGATGTATCCTCAGGCGACGGTTAAGGTGTCCTTAATCCAAGGCTGATGTATCCTTAGGCGACGGTTAAGGTTCGTTAACCCTTAAGTGGCGGATGAAGGGCGCATGTGTGAAATCTGTCACGTGTCGGCATGGATTCTGTCTGCTGACGGATTTTCTTCGGACACCTGATAGAATTTTCTCGGATACCTGAAAGTTTTTTCTGCCCTACCTGAAAGAAATTTTTCTCAGACGAGGAAAAAAATGAGTGTGTGGATTGAATAAACAGATATTTATTTTGTCCTTCTCTCGGTTTGCACTATCTTTGCAAGCTGAAAAGAAAAAGACATGATAACGATAGAACAACTGAAAGACGTAAAGACACGCACCGAGGCGCTGAATCGCTACCTCGACATTGATGCCAAACTGATACAGGTGGAGGAAGAACAGCTTCGTACACAGGCTCCTGGATTTTGGGACGATGCCAAAAAGGCTGAGGCTCAGATGAAGAAGGTGAAGGGCCTGCAAGCCTGGATTGACGGTTACAAGGAGGTGAAGACCTTGGCCGATGAACTGGAGTTGGCTTTTGACTTCTGCAAGGATGAATTGGTGACCGAGGAAGAGGTGGACGAGGCATATGCCAAGGCTGTAGAGGCCGTGGAGGCATTGGAGTTGAAGAATATGCTCCGCCAGGAGGCCGACCAGATGGATTGTGTGCTGAAAATCAACTCAGGCGCCGGAGGTACTGAGGCTCAGGATTGGGCCAGTATGCTGATGCGTATGTATATGCGCTATGCCGAGCAGAATGGCTATAAGTTGGCCATCAGTAACTTGCAGGATGGCGATGAGGCCGGCATCAAGACGGTGACGATGGAAATCCAAGGCCCTTATGCATATGGTTATCTGAAAGGCGAAAACGGTGTGCACCGTCTGGTGCGCGTCAGCCCTTACAATGCACAGGGCAAGCGCATGACATCGTTTGCTTCCGTCTTTGTCACTCCGTTGGTCGATGACTCCATTGAGGTGGTAGTCGAGACGGCCCGTATCTCATGGGATACCTTCCGTTCGGGCGGTGCCGGAGGTCAGAATGTGAACAAGGTGGAGTCGGGTGTTCGTCTCCGCTATCAGTACAAAGACCCCTATACGGGTGAAGAGGAAGAAATCCTCATCGAAAACACCGAGACACGCGACCAGCCCAAGAACAAGGAAAATGCCATGCGCCAGTTGCGTTCAATCCTTTACAACAAGGAGTTGGAGCACCGCATGGCCGAGCAAGCCAAGGTGGAAGCCGGTAAGATGAAGATTGAGTGGGGCTCACAAATCCGCTCGTATGTCTTCGATGACCGTCGTGTGAAAGACCATCGTACCAACTGGCAGACAAGCGATGTGGGCGGTGTGATGGATGGCAAGATTGACGGATTCATCAAGGCCTACCTGATGGAGTTTGCCGGAGAGGGAGAGTAATCGAAAATATTCAGAAGTTGCAGAAGTTCAGGAGTTACAGGAGTTCAGACAATAGTTTTGACTATACTTTACATGGTTTCCTATACCATTGTCTGCACTCCTGAGCGAAGCGAAAACTCCTGAACTTCTGAACTCCAAAAAAATAACTGAAAAAATAATAATCATGGGAAAAAACAGAAAAATGCAGCGTCAGGAGCGCCGCGCACATCGTGAAGAAGAACAGGGACAGAAGGTGATGAAGTGGGTCTTCATCGGTTTGGGAGTATTGGCTTTGGCCGGTATCTGCTTGGCTGCGTTTGTGTAACTATGTCTCAAGAAATCGAGCGCAAATTTTTAGTGGAGGACGATAGCTATAAACGGATGGCTACGTCCTCCAGTCATATTGTGCAGGGCTATATTTGTCGCACCAGTGGGCGCACGGTGCGTGTCCGCATTCGGGGAGAGAAGGCCTATCTGACCATAAAAGGCCCTTCGCCCGATGGTGGCTTGAGCCGCTATGAGTGGGAGCACGAAATCCCTGGTCGTGAGGCCTTGGAGCTGATGCAACTTTGTGAAAGCGGTGTGATTGACAAAGTGCGCTACCTGGTGCCTTTCGAAGGACACATCTTCGAGGTGGACGAGTTCTTCGGTGACAATGAGGGCCTGGTGATGGCCGAGGTAGAGTTGAATGCCGTGGATGAAACCTTTGAACGCCCTCCTTTCTTGGGCAAGGAAGTGACGGGTGACCGTCGCTACTACAATTCGTGCCTGACGGTTCGGCCATATAAGGAATGGAAGGAGTAGGGGAGGGGTTATCCTTTGCCCCCACGATTCACCCATCGTGGAAAGACAAAATACCCTAAAAGGGCGGCCGTGCATACTCCTATGCTGTTGGCTATCATGTCTGCCCAATCACCGCTACGGTTGGTGGTGGCGTACTCCTGAAGCAATTCGATGGCCCCACTCAATGCGATAGGCAACAGGATGGCGCCGATGAGTGTGTGCAGGCGGTGGATGGATGCGTGAGTGCGCAGATACTCTATCCAGATGATGGAGCAAAGTCCGCCATACATACAGATGTGAGCCAGTTTGTCGATGTTTGTCACCGTGTCAAGCTCAGTTTTGGGAGGGGTGAAAAACGACAGGTAGAGGATGACTCCTATTATCAACCACGAGAATTTGTAATTGCCAAAATAATGTTTCATTTACAGAATGCTTGCTAATTTCGTGCAAAAGTAGAAAAAACTTTTGTATTTTTGCGGCATTAAAGAGAAAAAACAAATTCAGGATAGAGTAAAGAGTTTATGCTTGCCAAGTGAACTGTTTGCAAAACTTAAAATAATTATGGAAACGAATCAGAATAGAGTGAATTTTGGGAGTAAGATAGGTGCCATCCTAGCCGCGGCCGGCTCTGCGGTAGGGCTGGGTAATATATGGCGTTTCCCGTACGAGACGGGTAATCATGGGGGTGCGGCCTTTATCCTGATATATCTGCTTTGTATTGTGGTATTGGGCCTTCCTATCATGATGGCCGAATTTGCTATCGGACGTCATTCACGGGCCAATACGGCCGGAGCCTATAAAGTGCTTGCACCAGGCACTCCGTGGCGTGGTGTAGGGTACATGGGCGTGTTGGCCGGATTCCTTATCCTCAGCTACTATTCAGTGGTGGCCGGTTGGACATTGGAGTACACCTGGCAGGCCGTCGGCAATGGCTTTGCAGGGATGAATGCCGAAGGCTACACCCAGTTCTTTGCCGACTTTTCGGCCAATCCGTGGCGTTCGCTCTTGTGGATGCTTGTCTTTATGCTGATGACCCATTGGGTGATAATCAAGGGAGTGAAGAAGGGTATCGAGAAGTCGGCCAAGATTATGATGCCGGTGCTCTTTATATTGATTCTGGTGTTGGCCGTTTGTTCAGTCATGCTACCGGGGGCCGGTGCAGGGTTGGAGTTCCTTTTGAAGCCCGACTTCAGCAAGGTCACTCCCGATGTCTTTCTGGGTGCCATGGGGCAGGCTTTCTTCTCGCTCAGCCTTGGCTTGGGATGTCTTTCTACCTATGCTTCTTATTTTGGAAAGGATACAAATTTGTCGAAGACGGCACTCAGTGTCGGCTTGATAGATACGTTGGTGGCTATCACCGCCGGACTTATCATTTTCCCTGCCGCCTTCAGTGTGGGCGTGTCGCCCGATGCAGGTCCGTCGTTCCTTTTCATCACCCTGCCCAATGTCTTCCAGATGGCATTCGGTAGTGTACCCTTCCTGGCCTATATCTTTTCGGTGATGTTTTATGTCCTGCTGGCTTTGGCGGCCTTTACCTCTACCATTTCTATGCACGAGGTTGTCACCGCCTTTGTGCACGAGGATTGGAAACTTTCGCGTACAAAGGCCGCTTGGTGTGTGACCATCTTCTGCACCTTGTTGGGAGTCTTTTCCGCTTTGTCGTTCGGAGTGTTGGCCGACATGAAGATTTTCGGCCTTACCTTCTTTGACTTCCTCGACACGTTGACCTCCAAAGTGATGCTTCCTTTGGGCGGTATGCTCATATCTGTGTTTGCCGGTTGGTATCTCGATCGTCGTATCGTGTGGGAGGAGATTTCCAACAACGGAAGCCTGAAGGTGCCGTTCTTCAAACTCTATATCTTCATCTTGAAGTTTGTGGCTCCCATAGCTATCGGGTTTATCTTCCTCAATGAATTAGGGCTTTGGTAATGCTCAGAGACTGGTTTTTCTTTCCGCAGAGTGACCGTAGGGCCATATTGCTTCTGGCAGGTTTGTTGACGGTTGG
>JAFXDL010000102.1 GCA_017516265.1 Bacteroidaceae bacterium | reverse complement strand
GAAAAACTTTGTTAAGACAATGATGCACCTGACAGCCACCCGTTCTGAACTCAAAGTGGTATTTGACCAAGTGGGAACTCCCACATACGCGGGAGATTTAGCAGCGACCATTTATGGCATCATTGAGGATAGGAAAAATGACAAGACGGGCATCTACCACTACACCAATGAGGGTGTGTGCAGTTGGTACGATTTTGCATTTAAGATTGCAGAAATGAAAGGGAATACGGGATGCAAGATTCGTCCGTGTCTCAGCCATGAGTTTCCTTCGCCTGTTACAAGACCCTCCTATTCGGTGCTTGACAAGGCAAAAATCAAAGATACGTTTGAGATACAAATCTCTTACTGGACGGAATCATTGAGGAAGTGTATTGATAACATGTAAACAAATAAGAAGACAATATGAGACTTTATTTAAGACCAATCACAGAAGAGGACGGTGTGTATATCGTCAAGTGGCGCAATTCGGAAAAGGTTCGCAAGCATTGTATGACCAAGGCTCCGATAACGGAGGAGTCGAACCGAAAGTTCTTCAAGGATAATGTGCTGACGGGTAAGTGCAAACAGTATATCGTGGAACGTATTGAGGAAGAGACAGGCTTGGTCACTTATCCCATTGCTACGGTCTATCTGAGGGCGATTGACAATGAGAATCACCGCTGTGAACTCTGTGTGTTTACCAGCAGCGATGTGGAGTGGGAGGCGGAAGGACAGTCGATGGCTATCAAGATGCTCCTCGAAAAAGCATTCAACGAATTTGGTATGCGCAAAGTATATTCTTACGTGATACACAATGTCAACGAAGGTATAGAAGTGCTTAAAGGTGTTGGCTTTGAAGTGGAGGCTGTTCTGAAGTCAGAGGCCTGGAATGGTGAAGAGTATGTGGATGTTTACAGAATGTGTATCTATAACAACCAATAGTAACGAAGAAACAACAATCAAATAAATAATATTATGTCAATTCAAGTATTAAAACCGAAGTTTGAGATTGATGAGTGTCTCGACGCAGTAAAGGAATGTTTGGAAAAAGGTTGGACCGGAATGGGATTCAAGACCGTTCAGTTCGAGGAAGCATGGAAGGAGTACACCGGACATAAGAATGCCTACTACATCAACTCCAACACTGTGGGTCTGCACCTGGCTGTGAAGATCCTGAAGATGAAGTATGGCTGGCAGGATGGTGATGAAATCATCTCTACCCCTATCACCTTTGTTTCCACAAATCATGCTATCCTCTATGAGGACATGCACGCCACGTTCGCAGATGTGGACGAATACCTCTGCCTTGATCCCGTGGATGTAGAGAAGAAGATTAACGACAAGACCCGTGCTGTCATCTTCGTCGGTTACGGTGGACGTGCCGGTCAGTTGGACAAAGTGATTGAAGTTTGCAAGAAGCACAATCTGAGGCTTATCCTCGATGCTGCTCACATGTCCGGAACTCGTGTCAACGGTGTGTGCCCCGGCACTTGGGATGGAGTTGATGTGGCTGTCTATTCCTTTCAGGCCGTGAAGAACCTGCCTACTGGCGACAGCGGTATGATTTGCTTTGCTGACGAGAAGGACGATAAACTGGCTCGCCAGCTGGCTTGGCTTGGTATCAACAAAGACACCTATGCCCGCAGCAACAAGGGAACCTACGCCTGGAAGTACGATGTGGACTATGTGGGCTACAAGTACAACGGCAATGCCATCATGGCTGCAATTGGTCTGGTGCAGTTGAAGTACCTCGACCGCGACAACATCCGTCGTCGTGAGATTGTGAAGATGTACGACAAGGCCTTCGAGAACAATCCCAAGATTACAATTGTGAAGGCACCCCACGCTGACGAGTGCTCCTTCCATATCTACGAGCTGATTGTTCCCGACCGTGAAGGACTGCTTGGTGCTTTGGCAGAAAACGACATCTACGGTGGTGTTCACTATCGCGACAATACCGAGTACTCGATGTACCGCTATGCCAAGGGAACCTGCCCTCACGCAGCTGAAGTAAGCGAGCATCTGATTTCCCTGCCGCTGCACATGTGGCTGACGAACGAGGATGTTCAGAAAATTATTGAAGTCGTTAACAATTTCGTGAAATAGTCAATCATGGCGCTATTAATAACTGGAGCTGCGGGATATGTTGGAAGTCATATCCTGCAAGCTCTTCCAGAAGAGTTAAAGAAAGATTGTCTGACCCCATCTATTGAGAAAATGGATTTGTCAGACTATAATTCTGTGCGCAGATACTTCGAGTGCAATAATATAACAAAGGTATTACATCTTGCGGCGATGATTGATAATAGCGCCAAACGTGAGTTGTTGTTATTCAATCTGACGGCTTTGTATAACCTCGCCAAGTTGAGCGTTGAGTTTGGTGTCAGACACTTTGTTATGGCATCTACCAATAATGTATACGGAGTCAGGGAAAATACAATACCTATCAATGAAGAAGAAAGTCGGAATCCATATTTCGGTAATGATTATGGCCTAACAAAGTATCTTGGAGAATTGTTGGTTGAAGATATATTTAAAGGTAGTGAAACTAAATATGCAGTTCTTAGGATAGGTGATATTTATGGGCCAAATCAAAAGGCAAGCGCACTAATAAAAGGTGTGGTCTCTAATATTGAAAATCATTTACCACAAAAATTATATGGGAAAGGTGAAAGGGTGAGAGACTACATTTATATTGACGATGTGGCTAAGGGCTTTGTCCATGCTTTGTTAAACGAATTAACCGGGTTTTATAACCTTGGTACCGGGGTGGGAACAAACGTTAAGCAGATTGTTTCCATTGCAGAATCAATATCTTATTGTAAGGATGCTACAGTGTTGGTAGATGTTGAAAAAGAGGATACTAGTAAGGTTGTACTCGACGTATCCAAGCTACAAGCAACAGGATTCCATACTGAGGTTTGTTTTGAAGAAGGACTTAAACGTATAATAAAAGAAAGAAGTAAACAATGATAAGACTTTTTAGACCGACATTTGATGTCGATGCATGTTTGAAGGAATTGAAAGAATGCCTTGAGGAAGGCTGGACCGGACCTGGATTCAAGACCGACCAGCTGGAGGCAGAATGGAAAGAGTACACGGGGCTGAATAATGCCTATTACGTGAACTCTTGCACCGCTGCCTTGAACCTGACTTTCGATGTGCTGAAGGAGCGCAACGGATGGCAGGATGGTGATGAGGTTATCTCCACTGCCATCACCTTTGTGTCTTCCAATCACGCCATTATGCTGGCAGGACTGAAACCGGTGTTTGCAGATGTGGATGACTCACTGTGCCTCGACCCTGCTGACGTGGAGAAGAGAATAACGCCCAAGACGAAGGCTGTATTGTTTGTAGGGTTGAGTGGTAATCCCGGAAAATACAAGGAGATACGCGAAATCTGCACCCACCACGGATTGAAACTGGTGGTAGATGCCGCCCACATGGCTGGAACGAAAGAGAACGGTAAATTCCCCTGTCAGGATGCTGATTCCGTATGCTTCTCTTTCCATACCTTCAAGACCTTGGCAACCGCTGATTCGGGTATGCTGTGCTTCCAGGATGAAGAAAACGAAAAACTGGCTCGCATCAAGGCCTGGTCGGGCATCAATACAGCAGCTTTCTCAGACTATGCCGTGAAGGATCACAAGACCTATAAGTGGCATTATGATGTGCCCTATGTGAGCAACTGCTACAATGGCAATTCCATCATGGCAGCTGTGGCCATCGCACAGCTGCATTGCTTGGATAAGAACTGTGATTTGCGCAGGAAGATTTGTACAAAGTATGATGCTGCCTTTTCCAAGGTGCCGCAGGTGAAGACGGTGAAGTATGATGAAGGCGTGGTGCCTTCACGCTGTCATTACCAGCTGATTGTGGAAGACCGTGACGGACTGGTTAAGTTCTTGAACGAGAACGGCATAAACTCCGGTGTTCACTACGTGAGCAATATCAACTATCGGATGTATGCATACGCTCAGGGTACTTGCCCGAATTCAGACTATATGAGTGAACATGCTATCACACTGCCGCTCCATTTACAGATTACCGAGGAAGAGACCGATAAAGTGATTGAGAAAGTAATAGAATACGTGACGAAATGAAGAAAAAACTAGCGATTATTGGCGCTAATGAGTCAATAACATTGCTCATCAATAAGGCAAAAGAATTGGGCTATGAGACCCATGTCTTTGCCTGGGCTTGCGGAGACCCCGGAGAAGAGGCCGCTGACTATTTCTATCCCATCAGTACGGCAGATAAAGATGCTGTGTTGACAAAATGTCGTGAGATAGGTATCTGCGGTATCTGTTCCATTACATCCGATTTTGCAGTACCCACCATCAACTATGTGGCCCGTGCAATGGGATTGCCAGGAAACAGCGAACGAACCGATGTTGTAGCCCGCAACAAGTATCAGATGCGTTGCGCTTTGCGTGATGCAGGATTGTATGTGCCTCCATTCATACAGGCAGGTGAGGATTTTACGATGGAAGATGCAAAGGATTTGAAGTATCCTGTAATCGTGAAGCCTACCGATCGCTGGAGCAGCAAGGGAGTAACCCATGTGGATAAACCTGAACAGCTGATGGATGCTGTCGCGTATGCCGTGAAAGAGTCGTTCGACAAAAAAGCCATCATCGAAGGGTTTATGATAGGCCCGGAATATAGCGCAGAATGTATCTGCCAGAACGGGGAGGTTTACGTGCTACAGTTGACACAGAAGCTGACCACAAACTATCCACATTATATTGAAACCGGTCATATTCAGCCCAGCAATATTCCAGCTGAAAGACAGTCCGAAGTGAAGGCGTTTATTAAGAAGGCGGTTGCAGCGCTGGACATTAAGAATAGTGCTGCACACGCAGAGTTCCGTCTGCTGGGGGATGGTAATATCGGTATCATCGAGATTGGTGCCCGCATGGGTGGTGATTTCATCGGTACTGACCTGACTCCCACATCCACGGGAGTGGATTTCATCAAGATGGTGATCGATGTAGCCGTTGGTAACAAACTTCGGTTTGATGTCGTCTCCGAGCCGTCGCCAGTAGAAGTGAAGTTCATCTTCACCTCTGAAGACATTCAGGAGATGGAGAAAGTGAGTGCAGATAAAATGATTAGAAAACATGTCTTTGACACTGACTTCACCCGAGAGGTGGTGGATAGTAATACGAGGCATGGGTATTATATTGTGAGGAAGTAGAAAGGATGCATAGAATAATCTTTTGAGTCATAGTGTGGTTTGTTGTTTGCTCAATAAACTTTTTATATTATAATGACATATAATAGCTGTCTATAAGTACTATATTTTTGATGAAGGTATATTTAGAATTCTAATTTTTTTTTATTTATTCTATTCTCAACACCGTTAGAGACAAAAATAATTATTGTTGAATCAATAGAGAGTTTTGCGTTGTCATATGATGGTTGGAATACATATGTTGTAGAGAGTCCTATTGATTTCCAAGGACGTTCTGTAGAGTTGGGCCCTCATTCAACTATTCAATTTAAAAATGCTGGAGCGGTTTACAACGGAATCGTCACAGTTGG
>JAFXDL010000101.1 GCA_017516265.1 Bacteroidaceae bacterium | reverse complement strand
GCAACTGGTCACAGGGTGGTGAGAATACTCAGACACTGGTGTCGTGGCTCATCTTGAAAGCCAACTATGATGACAAGCAGAAACTCCAATGGGACAATGCTTTTGAGGCTAAGTTGGGATTCACCACCACTCCTTCGGATACCAAACACAACTATCGGACAAACACAGACATGTTGCGTGGTACGTCAAAGTTAGGTATCAAGGCTATCAAATCGTGGTACTACAGTGCAGACGTTATGGTCAAGACCCAGATTCTCCGCAATTATCAGGCCAATAGTGACAAATTCAATTCGGCATTCCTTTCTCCATTGGAAGTGACCGTGGGTCTTGGTATGGATTACAAGAAGAATTTCAAGAATGTGAATCTTTCGGTCAATGTAGCCCCCCTCAGCTACCGTTATCTTTATGTCAGTGATAGAAAGATGGTGGCTCATCGTTACGGTATCGAGGAAGGTCATCGCTCGTTGCAGGAGTTCGGTTCGAAGATTGTGGTGAACTCATCGTGGAAGCTGTACAAGAACATCACCTGGACAAGCCATATCGATGCCTTCACCAGCTACGAGAAGGTTTATGCCAACTGGGAAAATACGTTTGACTTTGCCGTCAGCAAATACCTTTCTACCAAGTTGTTCCTTCATGGACGCTTTGATGACGGTGTTGCTCGCAAGCCTGGATACAGCTATTTCCAGTTCAAGGAATATCTGCAATTCGGTCTCTCATATAAGTGGTAATCGGCGCCACGTATAGTCGTCATATGGGCCTGCTTTAGCCATGGGTTAAGGCAGGCTTATCTTTGTTATAAGGCAGGCTCATCTTTGTCATAGGGCAGGCTTATCCAAGGGATAAGTTTTTTTTATCTGTGTAATCCGTGTCATCCGTGCCCTAAAAAATATATATCTACAAAACAAAAACGCCTCGCATCACTGCGGGGCGTTTTCATAATCTTATGTCTAATTCAAAGTTTGATGGTATATAAAAATGATATATTAATATTTGGAAGTAATGTGCAATCACTGCAGATGTCTTCCTAAAAACAACAATTTCTTTTCTTTTTTGTCTCACATGGGCGATAGGCTCATCTGAAACTGTTGCAAAGGTAATGCAAATGTTTGGATTGGGCAAATATATGCGTCAAATTTTGTTCGTTTTTATTCTTTTTTAAGAAATTCTTTGCATATTTGTCACACTACATAGTCCAATTCCCTTTTCATCTTCACCAATTCTTCGCGTATGGCCCTTAGCCGGTTGACCACTTCGGCCGATTGCATCGTGCCCGTTTTGTTCTTTTTCAGGGCTTGTCGGGTACCGGCCAGTGTCATGCCCTTTTCTTTCACCAGGTGATGGATGATGCGTATGTTTTCGATATCCTCTTTGCGGTATTGTCGGATGCCTCGTCCGGCCTTGTTGGGTGTGATGCTTTCGGGAAACATCTTTTCCCAGTAGCGTAGCAGGCTTTCGGGGAGGTCAAACATTTCGGCTACTTCTCCGATGGAGTAGTAGAGTTTCAGTTCTTTATCCATATATATATATATTGAATGTTGTGTTTATTGTTCAAGCTAATCAGTCATACACTTTTCCGTGGTTTGCTGCCATCTGAATCATCCGGTCATACTCCTCGGCCGTCAGGTCCATATAGTAGTAGTTGACGGGGTTCACCTTTCTTCCTTTGTTTATCACTTCGTAGTGCAGGTGTGGCCCTGTGCTCTTTCCGGTGCTTCCCACGAGGCCGATGGTTTCTCCTCGTTTCACCTTCTCTCCCTTGCGCACATTGATTTTGCTCAGGTGTGCATATCGTGTCTGGTATCCGAATCCGTGGTCCAGTTCGATGGTCAGTCCGTATCCGCTTTGCCATCCGCATTTGATGACGGTGGCATTTCCTGTGGCATACACCGGTGTGCCCGTGTTGGCCGAGAAGTCCATGCCGTGGTGGAATTTCACCGTCTTGTAGATGGGGTCAATGCGTCGTCCGTATCCCGATGCCGTATATTTCAGGTCTTTGTTCGATACGGGTTGTATGGCGGGTATGCATTGCAGGCGTGCGTCGTTCTGCTTGCACAGGGCCACCACCTCATCGTAGGATTTTGACTGGATGTACAGCTGGCGTTTCAGTTTGTCCAGTTTGGCGGTGGTTTCTATCACCATGTCAGAGTTTATCATATCTTCCAGATGTTCATATCTGTTCGTTCCTCCGTATCCGGCCTGTCGCACGTGTTGCGAGATGGGGTCGGTCTGCAGGATCACCCGATACAGGTTGTCATCCCTCTGTTGCAAGTCCTCCATCACCTCCAGCGCTTCGTCCAGCTGGTGCG
Organism: Bacteroidaceae bacterium; assembly: GCA_017516265.1. Classification (GTDB taxonomy): domain Bacteria; phylum Bacteroidota; class Bacteroidia; order Bacteroidales; family Bacteroidaceae; genus Phocaeicola_A. Next base: position 8,479 of record JAFXDL010000101.1, on the reverse strand, counting down.
AAATCACATTGTACTGGGCCTGTAGTTGCGAGTTCTCGATGCGCAGGGCATTTTCTGACGGAGTTCCTATCATCCAATAGAGCAGGATGCAGCATAGGGCTGCAAACCCCAGACTCAGAAATGTGCGGCTCAGAATCCTTGCTATGCGCTGGCGCAGGGTAGGGTGGTACGGCTCGTATTCTTGCGTCTGTGGGTTGTATGTATGAAGTGTTTTTTTCATCAAAAATCTTTAAATGGGGCTGTTTTTCCCCTTTATTTATACCTTATATAATAACTTTTCTCGAAATATGGGGGCAAAAATACGAAAAAGAGCGTATCTTTGCAAATCATTTCAGGAATATTAAATTTATACGTATAATTATATGTTGACAGCAAACGAAATCAGAGACTCGTTCAAGAGTTTTTTTGAGTCCAAGGAGCACCTCATCGTGCCCTCGGCTCCGATGGTCGTGAAGGACGACCCCACACTGATGTTTACCAATGCCGGTATGAACCAGTTCAAGGATATCATTCTGGGCAATGCACCTGCCAAGAGCAAGCGTGTGGCCGACTCGCAGAAGTGTCTGCGCGTTAGTGGCAAGCACAACGACCTCGAGGAGGTGGGCCACGACACCTATCACCACACCATGTTCGAGATGCTCGGCAACTGGTCTTTCGGCGACTATTTCAAGAAGGAGGCCATCAGCTGGGCATGGGAATATCTGGTGGATGTGCTGAAGCTGAACCCCGAGAACCTCTATGCCACCGTCTTCGAAGGTAGCCCCGAGGAGGGTCTTGGTCGCGATGACGAAGCAGCCAGCTACTGGGAGCAGTACCTGCCCAAGGATCACATCATCAATGGTAACAAGAAGGACAACTTCTGGGAGATGGGCGATACAGGCCCCTGCGGACCCTGCTCGGAGATTCACATCGACCTCCGTCCTGCCGAAGAGCGTGCCCAGGTGAGCGGACGCGACCTCGTGAACCACGATCATCCTCAGGTAATCGAAATATGGAACCTCGTGTTCATGCAATACAACCGCAAGGCCGACAGCTCGCTCGAAGGTCTGCCCGCCAAGGTGATTGACACCGGCATGGGCTTCGAGCGCCTCTGCATGGCCCTGCAGGGCAAGACGTCTAACTACGACACCGACGTCTTCCAACCCATCATCCGCGCCATCGGCCAGTTGGCCGGCATCAATTATGGAGCTGCCCGCGAGACCGATGTGGCCATGCGCGTCATTGCCGACCACATCCGCACCATCGCCTTCTCCATCACCGATGGCCAGCTGCCCTCCAATGCCAAGGCCGGATACGTCATCCGCCGCATCCTGCGCCGTGCCGTGCGCTACGGCTACACCTTCCTCGGTCAGAAAGAGGCCTTCATGTACCGCCTCCTGCCCGTCCTCATCGACAACATGGGTGGCGCATATCCCGAGTTGAAGGCCCAGCAGACACTCATCGAGAAGGTGATGAAGGAGGAGGAAGAATCCTTCCTGCGTACCCTCGAGACCGGTATCCGCCTGCTCGACAAGGTGATGGCCGAGGTGAAAGCAGCCGGCAAGACTGAAATCAACGGCACCAGCGCCTTCACCCTCTATGACACCTACGGATTCCCCCTCGACCTGACAGAGCTTATTTGTCGTGAGAACGGACTCACCGTCAACATCGACGAGTTCAACGCCCAGATGCAGCAACAGAAGGAGCGTGCCCGCAATGCCGCTGCTGTGGAGACAGGCGATTGGGTGACTCTGAAGGAGGGCGACACCGAGTTCGTGGGCTACGACTACACCGAGTACGAGACCTCCATCCTGCGCTACCGTCAGGTGAAGCAGAAGAATCAGACACTCTATCAGATTGTCCTCGACAAGACTCCCTTCTATGCCGAGAGTGGTGGTCAGGTGGGCGACACCGGTGTGCTGGTCAGCGAGTTCGAGACCATCGACATCATCGACACCAAGAAGGAGAACAACCTCCCCATCCACATAGCCAAGAAGTTGCCCGAGCACCCCGAGGCACCCATGATGGCCTGTGTAGATACCGACAAGCGTGCCGCCTGTGCCGCTAACCACTCGTGCACCCACCTCATCGACGAGGCTCTGCGCCAGGTACTTGGCACACACGTCGAGCAGAAGGGTTCACTCGTCACTCCCGAAAGCCTCCGCTTCGACTTCTCACACTTCCAGAAGGTCACCGACGAGGAAATCCGTCAGGTAGAGCACCTGGTGAACGCCAAGATTCGCGAGAATGTGCCCCTGACCGACCATCGCGACCTCCCCATCGAGCAGGCCCGGGAGCTGGGCGCCATTGCCCTCTTTGGCGAGAAGTATGGCGACCGCGTGCGCGTTGTCCAGTTTGGCTCGTCCGTAGAGTTCTGTGGCGGTACCCACGTCTCTGCCACAGGTAAGATTGGTATGGTCAAGATACTCTCCGAGAGCAGCGTAGCCGCAGGAGTGCGCCGTATCGAGGCCATCACAGGCGAGAAGGTAGAAGCCATGCTCGACACCATTCAGGACACCATGAACGACCTGCGTGCCCTCTTCAACAACACCCCCGACCTCAAAGCCGCCATCCGCAAGCACATCGAGGAGAATGCAGGCCTCCGCAAGCAGGTAGAGGACTTCATGAAGGAGAAGGAAGCCGAGGTGAAAGAGCGCCTCATTGCCGAAGCCAAGGAGATGGGTGGCATGAAGGTGGTGAAGGGCGTACTCCCCATGCCTGCCGAAGCGGTGAAGAACATCGCCTTCCAGGTGCGTCAGGCCATCCCCGAGAAGCTCCTCTGCGTCATCGGTAGTGTCAACGAGGGCAAGCCCATGCTCACCGTCATGATCAGCGACGACCTCGTAGCCTCAGGCCTCAAGGCAGGCCAGTTGGTGAAGGAAGCCGCCCGCCTCATCCAAGGTGGAGGTGGTGGTCAGCCCCATTTCGCCACCGCGGGAGGAAAGAACGCCGAGGGCCTCATCTCTGCCGTTGATAAAGTGGTGGAGTTGGCACAAGGATGAAAAAGTGAGTTATTGAGATAATAATGTATAAGATAAAAAGACCGCTTCGGAGTCATTCCTGAGCGGTCTTTTTTTATTTATTGAACGCAGAGACGCGGAGACGCGGAGTTTTTTCTGAAGGAGGCATGAGTTCGCGGAGTTCTCAAAACGCGTTGCGTTTACTCTCTCTCAATCTCTATAAGCCTCTAAAAAGAATCTCTGCGCCTCTGCGTTCTATTCCTTGAACTTTGAACTGGTATATTGTATATTTTCATTAGCGGAAAAATATATTCTTTTCTTTCTTTTCTTTCTTTTAGAAAAGATTCGTATATTTGCACTATCTTGGGATAATGTGCACTTATCAGAAGGTGTGAGTTGTCCCTATGTAATGAAATGAATAGACCATGAAGCCCGAAGAAAAAGCAAGAGTAAAGATTGACCAACTATTTGCAGATGCAGGTTGGGAAGTGGTGGACAGGGATTTTTATTCGCCCACCATGAATGCTGTGGCCGTGCGTGAAGGATTACTGAAAAGAAATCGCGAGGTGGACTATTTCTTGTTTCTTGGTGGTGTTGCTGTTGGGGTACTTGAAGCCAAGCGTGAAGAAGTGGATGTGACCTCAAATATTGTATGTGAACAGGCAACAACTTATGCCAGAGGAGTTCCCCGATGCTACAAGGCATATTCACGTCCTCTCCCTATCATTTATCAATCTAACGGTAGTACTACCTATTTCCGTGATTTTCGCGATAGTGATTCTGATTTGGTAAACTTAGGGCGTATTCATACGCCTAAAGAAATTGTCCGTATGTTGGGTATAAAGGATACATTTGCTGGATTACCTACGCTGAAAAAAGGGAAAGGTCTTCGTGATTGTCAATACGAAGCTATAATTGAACTTGAAAAGAGTTTCCGTTATGGTCAGAATCGTGCCCTTATAGTCTTGGCGACGGGGGCTGGTAAGACTTTTACGGCTTGTATGGCCGCTTATCGCTTGTTAGCATTCACTTCCATGAAACGAATTCTCTTTTTAGTTGATCGCAACAATTTGGGAAAACAGGCAGAGGGGAAATTTGGTACGTTTCGTTTGACAGAGAATGGTGCTCCGTTTAATACCATTTTTAAGGTAGATCGATTGAAATCAAAAAAAGTACCTCAAGACAGCAATGTAGTCATTTCCACTATACAGCGATTGTTTTCACTACTTAAAGGTGAAGAGATTACTGATACGGAAGAAGAAGAGGAAGATATTATGCCATCAGGTGAAGTGGAACTTCCAAACGTCCTGATGTTGCCGCCTGATTTTTTCGACCTTATTATTATAGACGAGTGTCATCGTTCTATCTATGGGATTTGGAAAAAAGTATTGGATTATTTCAATACAGCTCGACTTATTGGCCTTACAGCAACTCCTGTGCCCGAAACCAGAGCATTTTTTAACAATAATATAGTGGCAAATTATACTCTGAATCGTTCCATTGCAGATAATGTTAACGTGGGTTGTCGTAACTACCGTATTAAAACAGAAGTTACAGAAAACGGTGGCGACATTCGTAAAGGAGATGAGTTGCAAAGAGAAATCCGTTATACAGGTGAAACCCAAGTTGTCAAGAATGAAGATTCTCGCAATTATACAAAGACAGAACTTAACCGAAGTGTAATTAATCCTGCTCAAATTAAATTGGTGTTGGAGACTTATCGAGATGCAGTTTACACAGAAATGTTCATAGACCCACAGCGTGAACCCAATATGGATTACCTGCCTAAAACATTGATTTTTGCTCTTAACGAGACCCATGCTACTAATATTGTACGCATAGCCAAAGAAGTCTTTGGACGGGAAGATGACAAATTTGTACAGAAAATAACCTATTCGTCCGGAGATAGCAATCAATTAATAAAACAATTCTGCAATGATAAGGATTTCCGTATTGCAGTAACCTGTACCTTGGTAGCTACTGGTACAGACGTTCCACCCCTTGAAGTGGTCATGTTCATGCGTGATGTAGTCTCTGAACCCCTTTATATACAGATGAAAGGACGTGGTGTACGTACTATCAGTGATGATTTGTTGCGTACTGTGACTCCGAATGCTTATAGCAAAGATTGCTTTTTTCTCGTAGACGCTGTTGGTGTAACAGAACATGGTCATGATGCTTTTGGATACAGCGGAGGTAATTCTGGACAAACAATCACATTAAAGCGTCTTCTTGAACTGCTTACACATGGTAATGTCTCAGACGAAAACCTGCGTCAGATAGCATCAAAGCTTGCTCGTATATACGGTAAATGTACAGAAACTCAACGAATGGAGTTCCAGAAATTGGCTCATGTGGATATGCGAGCTATCTCTTTAGAAATATTCAATGCTTTCGATAAAGGAACTCTTCCACCGTATGTAAGCATTGATGATTCCAACAATGAGCGAAATGCTTTGGTGGATTCGTTGACCCATAATCCTGAAGCCCGCCAATATCTTCTCATTCTTGCAGCCGGATTTGTGGATACATTACAACCAGGAGAAGACCAACTTATTTCCAAAGGATTCTCACAGGAAGAGGCTAAAGAGGTCACTTCTGCTTTTGAAAGATACTGTGAGGAGCATCGTGATGAGATTGAGGCTCTACGTATCATCTACAACAACAGTGGTGAGGCTATCACCTATTCCATGCTGAAAGATTTAGAAAATAAGTTGAAGTTCGCTAACAATTGCTTCCAGACCTCCCGTCTTTGGCATTCTTATGCAATCATCAATCCGCATATAGTAAGGGAATATACTACTAAAGAGGAGAAAGAAGCATTGACTAACATCATTCAGTTGGTGCGTTTCGCCATTCATCAGATAAACACATTAGAAAGTCTATACCCTTCAGCCAGACAACGTTTCAATTTATGGTACGGACAGATGCAACGTGATATTACTGAAGAACAAATTATGATTGTCCGTCAAGTTGTGGATTATATCGCATCTAATGGAGCTTGTTCCATCAGGGATATTATGGATGACGACAAAACTAGAGCAGCTCAACTGATAAAGGTTTTTGGTGGAAAGATACAGGCTGACGATGCTCTTCTTTCCCTCTCTAAATTTATTTTATATAGAAAAATAGCATAATCATATATGGTAACAAACAAAGAAACTTCACTCACTAAGAAAGTTTGGACATTGGCCACGACACTGGCCGGTCAGGGTATCGGATTCACGGACTATATCACCCAGTTGACCTATCTGTTGTTCCTAAAGATGGATGACGAGAATACTAAATTGTTTGGAGAAGAGTCAGCTATTCCTGAAGGATATAGATGGCAAGACCTCATCGAACTAAATGGTTTTGATTTGATTAACCAATACGAAGAGACATTGAAGAGACTGAGTGAAGAAGATAACCTTATTGGCACCATTTTCGTAAAGGCTCAGAATAAAATTGACAAGCCTGTTTATCTTCGCAAAGTCATTACATTAATAGACGAAGAACAATGGCTAGTAATGGAGGGTGATGTGAAGGGAGCTATCTATGAAAGTATTCTTGAAAAGAATGGACAGGATAAGAAGAGTGGTGCCGGACAGTATTTTACTCCCCGCGCACTTATTTCTGCTATGGTGGATGTCATTCGCCCTCAAATAGGCGAGACTGTGTGTGATCCTGCTTGTGGAACAGGAGGGTTCCTTCTAGCTGCATACGATTATATGAAGAATCAGTCACAAGACAAAACCAAACGAGACTTCTTACGAGACAGGGCTTTGCATGGTTATGACAATACGTCTTTGGTGGTTACGTTGGCTTCCATGAATCTCTATTTGCATGGCATTGGAACAAACCGTAGTCCGATTCTTTGTGAAGATTCCTTAGAGAAACAACCGCAAAATCTTATGAATGTCATCCTTGCCAATCCTCCTTTCGGCACACGCCCGGCAGGTTCGGTGGAAATCAACCGTCCCGACTTTTATGTGGAGACAAAGAACAACCAGCTGAACTTTCTCCAACACATGATGCTGATGCTCAAGACGGGTGGTCGTGCGGCAGTGGTACTTCCTGACAATGTACTGTTTGAAGCCGGTGCGGGTGAGACAATCCGCAAACGGTTGTTGCAGGACTTCAATCTGCATACCGTCCTGCGTCTGCCTACCGGCATTTTCTATGCCCAAGGGGTGAAAGCCAACGTGCTCTTCTTTACGAAAGGAGAACCGACCAAGGATATCTGGTTCTACGACTACCGTACCGACGTGAAGCATACCCTTGCCACCAACAAACTGGAGCGTCACCACTTGGACGATTTTGTGGCTTGCTACCATGCCGAGAATATCCATGACCGCACAGAAACATACCATGCCGAGACCAATCCGCAAGGCCGCTGGCGCAAATACGGTATTGACGAAATTGTTGCCCGCGACAAGACAAGCCTCGACATCACTTGGATGAAACAAGGCGGAGAAACCGACGACCGCTCCTTGGCTGAACTGATGGCCGACATCAAAGAGAAGAGCCAGACGATAAGTGCAGCCGTTGCAGAATTGGAGAAGTTGCTTGCAAATATAGAGGAGAATTGATTATGAATGATATACAAAAGTGTGAAGATACTCTATTCGAACGCATATCAGCATTGATAGATGAAGCTCGCCAGCGAGTTGTTACCACCGTAAATGTAGCTGAAGTATATACTAAATATAGTATAGGCCAGTATATAGTGGAAGATGAACAACAAGGAAAAGATAGGGCGCAGTACGGCAAGCAAGTCCTTCAGAACTTATCTGCAAAATTGACAGAACGTTTTGGAGATGGATGGAGCTATCCTAATCTTCGGAAGATACGTCAGTTTTATTTGACATATTCAAATTTGATAAACGGTGTTAATCAAATCGAAAGCAAAAAAGATAAACAGTGTTTATCAAATTCAGATTCAGAAACGGATGTTACATTATTACTGAAAAAAATGGTAATAACAGAAACTGTTTTTACCTTATCCTGGTCGCATTATCTGATTCTTATGCGCATTGAAAATGCTGATGCACGTCGTTTTTACGAAATAGAGTGTACTCAGCAGCAATGGAGTGTACGCCAACTGAGTAGGCAGGTTGGAAGCAGCCTTTATGAACGACTTGCACTCAGCCGAAATAAGGACGAGGTAATGAAATTGGCAAGAGAGGGGCAGACAATCGAAAAACCTTCTGATGTAATAAAGGATCCAATTACACTGGAGTTCTTGGGACTAAAGCCAGATTCTGTATATACCGAATCAAAATTGGAGAACGCCATCATTGGTAAAATGCAACAATTCTTGTTGGAACTTGGTAAAGGTTTCCTTTTTGAAGCTCGCCAAAAGCGTTTCACCTTTGATGAACAACACTTCTATGTTGATTTGGTTTTCTATAACCGTTTGTTGCAATGTTATGTACTAATTGACTTAAAGACAGATAAATTGGCTCATCAAGACCTTGGGCAAATGCAGATGTATGTCAATTATTACGATCGTTACGTAAAACAAGATTTTGAAAAACCAACTATTGGTATTTTGCTCT
>JAFXDL010000100.1 GCA_017516265.1 Bacteroidaceae bacterium | reverse complement strand
GTGCGTATTAATCGCCAATTTGCTGATAACAGTCCTTTCAAGAAGTATAAAGAGGAATTGCGCATTCTCACAGGTGGTCACAATGATTCGCCTCACACTCATGTACTACATCAACTTTATCTCGTTTATGGAGAATCCTGACAAGACATGGGATGATATTATTGCTGGGGATGTTCAAAAAGCGCCCCCACAACCAATGCTTTTTGGTTAGGGGGCTTGCTTTTATCACGAAAAAGTCCGAATCCTTAATTATAAAGGAGTTCGGAATGGGATTTTATGCGGTTTTGAGGTTTACCGGACAGCAATAATTGCAATAAAAGAGAGTGTGAAGGGGGAAAGAAACAACAACACACACAGGCGAAAACAGAGTCGCCCATGCTCTCCTCATGCGGGGATGAGGGAAGCACAGGCGACGGACAAGGGGGGAATCCAAGTAAGGGATAAGAGGGGCTCAAGCCAAGGCTAAGGCATGTTCAGCCCACGGCTAAGGGTTGTTAACACACAAGACGCACCACGCACACACGCGCATCACGCACATACTGACACCACGCACACGTACTTTGTATTTTCATCAAAACCGGAGAGCGTCGGTCAGCAGAGCGTGTCGGGGTTAGCCGGAGAGAATCCGCATACCAGGGGGGGGAGGTGGCTTTGCCTCCCTCTCTCCTCCTCCACTTGTTTTTTACTTCAAGTTGTAGAGCAACCAAGCCTTCTGGAAGTCAGCGTGCTTGGCATCGTTGGCATAGCGTGCCTTGAACTGTTCGCGGGCTTGAGCTGCCGATTCGCGGTCGGGGTGTGTGCTGACAATGACACGATACATGTTCTTCTCGGCGTTGTAGGCCACTACGGCATTGTATCCGGCAGCGTCCAATTCGCCCTTCAGATTGTTGGCGTTCACCTGCGAGCCGAAGCTTCCGCATACGACACTGAAGTCCTTCAGCGTGTTACCGGCCACTACAGTCACCTTCTCCTCACGCACTACGGCCGATGTAGCTGTCTGCACGGGAGCTGTCTGTACAGGGGCAGTCTGCACGGGAGCCACTTCTACGGTTTCTTCTACGGGTGTCTGAGCCAACTCCTGTTGTTTGGCCTTCTCATAAGCCTTCTTGTAGGCGCTTTCGCTGGATTTGCACGAAGTGAATGCCATGGCCACACAGAGGCCGAATGCCAGTACCAAATACTTCTTCATACTTTTTTCTTTTTTTTATTCTTGATTTATAACTATATAATTTGTGCAAAAGTACACATATTTTTCAAGATTGGCGAAGAAAAACGGCTAAAAAAAATCTAAAACTATAAACTTTCTGTCGGGACGAACTGTTGTTGTTGGCAAAAAAGGAAAAGTATGATGCAGGAGACGGATGAAAAGATGGACAACCTGACGGGGCTTTGGAGCCAACTGAGGCGCCTTGCGCGGCTTCATGGCGAGTATCTCCGGCTGGTGCTCATCGAGAAGATGATAGTGCTGCTGGCAGCTCTGATGCTGACCTTTCTGCTGGTGGGGATGGGGATGATGATTCTCTTCTACATGGGCGGTTTCAGCGTGCAACTGCTGGCCGATGCCACGGGAAGCCTGGCACTGGGGCACATCATCGTGGCAGGTGCCTATCTGCTCCTCGGAGGCGGCATCTATCTGATGCGCGAAAGGCTGATTGTACGGCCTCTCACGCGCTTCATCAGCCGGGTGTTTTCTGCCTGATGAGGAGGAAAAGGGGAAACACCTCTGCGTACGCCTTTGTTCGCGTCTACGGACAGGAAGTATACCTATATATAATCTATAGGAGTACAGGAGTGTAGGAGTGACGCTTCGCTTAGAAGTGCAGACGAATGTGCAGCTTGCATGTTTGCTTATATAGGAGCAGCATAGTCGAAACTATTATTCGCTAAAGCTCATCGAGAACCTCTTTTGATTTTTATCAAGGTATGGTGTCTACACTCCTACCTCCTACATTCCTAAAAAAATACACTCCTGTAACTTGAGAACTTAAATAATATACATATGAACAATCCCAACATCTACCCTACCCTCGAAAGCATCAGCCAACGCCGACAGGAGATACAGACGGAAATCAGCCAAATCCAGCGCAGCATGGCCACTTGTGTGGCAAGCCTGATTATACCCTCCGCACCTACCGCCACCACCGCTTCGTCGTGGATGGACAGGTGGTTCACCCGCATCACCCTGACTCTGCGGATAGCCAAGGGGGTGATGGCCGTCCTCAGAGCTTTCCGAAAATGAGCCGGTGAACAAACGAGGGGCTTTGTGTGTTATAAGAATGTGTGTTTTTCATAGTAATAGATTTTAGATTCCTCAAGGGGGAGACTGCTTGCGACAAGTAGCCTCCCCCGCTTTATTTTTCAGGTGAGTTCTATAAATCCGCAAGAGAGAGAGATTAAGACACTCACCATTGGTCATCATCTGTGGGAATTTATAGAATCCCCCCTCTCTCTTTTTTTAATCCTCCATCAGCTTGCGATAGCGGGTGCGCTTGGGTTCTTCTTGTCCGAGTCGCTTCATCGTGTTTTCTTCGTACTCGGAGTATGAGCCCTCGAAGTAGAAGACATTGCCATCGCCTTCGAATGCAAGGATGTGGGTACAGATACGGTCGAGGAACCAACGGTCGTGGCTGATGATGACGGCACATCCGGCAAACTCGTCGAGACCTTCTTCGAGGGCACGCAGGGTGTTCACGTCAATGTCATTGGTAGGCTCGTCGAGCAGGAGCACGTTGCCCTCTTCCTTCAAGGCCATGGCCAAGTGCAGACGGTTGCGCTCACCACCGGAGAGCATACCGCAGAGCTTCGTCTGGTCGGCACCGGCAAAGTTGAACCGGCTCAGATAGGCACGTGCGTTCACATCGCGTCCGCCCATGCGGATGAGTTCGCTTCCACCGCTCACCACGTCATAGACGCTCTTCTCGGGGTCGATGTCCTTGTGTTGCTGGTCAACGTAGGCCAGTTTCACCGTCTCGCCCACCTCGAAGGTACCGCCATCCACCTGTTCAAGCCCCATAATGAGGCGGAAGAGTGTGGTCTTGCCCGCACCGTTAGGGCCGATGACACCCACAATGCCGTTGGGCGGAAGCATGAAGTTGAGGTCGTTGAAGAGCACCTTGTCACCGAAAGCCTTGCTCACATTGATGGCTTCGATGACCTTGTTGCCGAGGCGCGGACCATTGGGGATGTAGATTTCCAGTTTCTCCTCCTTGGCCTTCTGGTCTTCGTTGAGCAACTTGTCGTATGAGTTCAGACGGGCCTTACCCTTTGCCTGACGGGCTTTGGGCGACATGTTTATCCACTCGAGCTCGCGTTGCAGGGTCTTGCGACGCTTGCTTGCGGTCTTCTCCTCCATCTCCATGCGCTTGGTCTTCTGGTCAAGCCAGCTGCTGTAGTTGCCCTTCCAGGGGATACCTTCGCCACGGTCGAGTTCGAGAATCCATCCGGCCACGTGGTCAAGGAAGTAACGGTCGTGAGTAACGGCAATGACCGTACCCTCGTATTGCTGGAGGTGCTGTTCGAGCCAGTCGATACTCTCGGCATCCAGGTGGTTGGTAGGCTCGTCGAGCAACAGGATGTCGGGCTTCTGAAGGAGCAAGCGGCACAGGGCCACACGACGGCGCTCACCACCCGAGAGGTGCTTCACCAGCTGTTCGTCGGGCGGACAACGCAGGGCGTCCATGGCACGTTCGAGCTTCGAGTCGAGATTCCAGGCATCGGTGCTGTCGATGATGTCCTGCAATTCGGCTTGACGCGCAAAGAGGGCATCCATCTTGTCAGGGTCTTCGTAATACTCGGGCAGGCCGAACTTGTTGTTGATTTCTTCATACTCGGCCAGTGCGTCCACGATGGGTTGCACTCCCTCCATCACGATTTCCTTCACCGTCTTCTCGGGGTCGAGCTGGGGCTCCTGAGGCAGATACCCCACGCTGTATCCGGGTGAAAACACCACCTCGCCCTGATAACTCTTTTCAAGGCCGGCAATGATTTTCAGCAGGGTACTCTTTCCCGATCCGTTGAGACCGATGATACCAATCTTGGCACCATAGAAGAAGGAGAGGTAAATGTCTTTCAGTACTTGTTTGTTGGCTTGGAAGGCTTTCGATACGCCCACCATCGAGAAAATGATTTTCTTGTCGTCAACGCTCATGATTTGTTTCTTTATATTAACGGACCCTCCCCCCTGCCCCTCCCAAGTGAGGGGAGTGAATAGTGCGGCAATACTATCTACTCCCCTCCCTTGGGAGGGGTAAGGGGGAGGGTCTTTTCTATTATTCTTTCTTAAAACAACTTCGCAGGATATTCACCGGCATCGATGAGTGCCTGAATCTTGTCAACCACACCCTGACGGTCAGCAGCATAGGTCACACCGAACCACTTGCTGGTGGTGTCGAGCACCTCTACGGTAGCGGTCTTCTCGTTGATGAGCTTGTTCACCATCAAGGGGATGAAGAATTCTGCCTTCAGGTTCTCCATGTTCTTGGGGTCGCTCAAGAACTCGATGAAGTACTCCTCAGAGTGCTTGAAGTAGTCGGGAGTGAATCCCCACATGTTCATTGATACGGGAGTGTTGTCCTCTACGGCCACCCACTTGCCCTCTTCGTCCTTGTAGCAGATGGGGCCGTCAACGCGCATGATTTCGGTGCGCTCAACCACGGTAGTCAGGTGTCCCTGCTCGTTCTTCTCGCAGATACCGCGAGCCACAGAGCCATTCTCAGACAAGGTATTGCCCACGCGGAAGCCCACCATGCAATACTTGTTCTCCTGTCCTTCAGGAAGTTCGCTCAACCACTTTCCGATAACGGCAAAAGCATCGCGGCTATAGAAGTCGTCGGCATTGATGACGGCAAAAGGCTCCTTGATGACGTCCTTACCCATCAGCACGGCGTGATTGGTACCCCAAGGCTTGACACGCTCTGCAGGGCAAGTGAATCCCTCGGGCAGGTCATCAATAGCCTGGAAAACCAGCTCCACGGGGATGTGGTTCTCATATTTGCTGATAATCTTCTCGCGGAAGTCCTGCTCGAAATCCTTGCGGATGACAAACACAATCTTTCCGAAACCGCCACGGATAGCGTCGAAGATTGAATAATCCATGATAGTCTCACCATTGGGGCCCAGTCCGTCCAACTGTTTCAAGCCTCCATAACGGCTACCCATACCAGCAGCCAATACAAACAATGTAGGTTTCATACAATTAAATGTTTTTTATAGTTTGATTAATAAGAACTTTTACTATGTCTCTTTTTATTCTTTTCACCCTGCAAATATACGGGATATTTTTAACAGGCGCAAAAATATAGGAAACTTTTCTTCCTTGGTATAGTTTTTAAGCGGAGAAAAAGCGTTATCTTTGTGCCCGTAATAGAAAACTATGGAGCAAACTAAGCATATACACATCAGTGAATACAACTATCCGCTACCCGACGAGCGGATAGCCAAATACCCCTTAAAGGAGCGTGACCAGTCGAAACTATTGGTTTATCGGCGTGGTGTTATTAGTGACGACCGGTTCACCTCCTTACCCGACTATCTGCCCGAAGGAAGCCTCGTGGTGTTCAACAACACCAAGGTGATACAGGCACGCCTGCACTTCCGCAAGGAGACAGGAGCCCTCATCGAAGTCTTCTGCCTGGAGCCCGCCTCACCGGCCGACTATGCCCAAAACTTCCAGCAGACAAAGTCTTGCGCATGGCTTTGCCTGGTAGGCAATCTGAAGAAGTGGAAGGAAGGGACACTGACACGCACACTGGAAGTCAAAGGGAAGCCCCTGACCCTGAAGGCCACCCGAGGAGAATGCAGGGGTACAAGCCACTGGATTGACTTCGAGTGGGACAATCCCAGCATCACCTTTGCCGAACTGTTGGAAGCAGCTGGCGAACTCCCCATCCCCCCATACTTGAACCGAGCCACCGAGGAGAGCGACAAGGAGACGTATCAGACGGTGTATAGCAAGGTGAAGGGAAGTGTGGCCGCACCTACGGCAGGGCTTCACTTCACACCACAGGTACTGGAGGCTCTGGACAAACGGGGCATCGTACGCGAAGAGCTGACTTTGCACGTGGGAGCCGGCACCTTCAAACCGGTCAAGAGTGAAGAAATCGGCGGACACGAGATGCACACCGAATATATAGCCGTGGGCAGACACACCATCGAGCGCCTGATGGCACACGAGGGAGACATCACGGCCGTGGGCACCACCAGTGTACGCACCTTGGAGAGCCTCTATTACATCGGAGTAGCCCTAAAGAGAAACCCCGATGCTACGGAAGAAGAATTGCACGTCCCCCAATGGTTGCCCTATGACTATGCCGAAGCCGTGGCACAAGGCAAAGAAAAGGAGCTGACCACGATGGAGGCTCTGCAACTGGTGCACGAATACATGATGAGAAACCAGTTGGAGGTACTGAACACCAGCACACAGATTATCATTGCACCAGGATATGAATACCACATCGTGCGACGCATCGTCACCAACTTCCACCAACCGCAAAGCACCCTGCTCCTGCTAGTGTCCGCTTTTGTAAAAGGCGATTGGAAGCGCATCTACGACTATGCCCTCAGCCACGATTTCCGTTTCCTCAGCTACGGAGACTCAAGCCTGCTGATGCCATAAATTCAAAGAACGATAGTGACTAAAAAAACGATAGTGACTATAGATACTATAGATACTATTGATTCTATAGTCACTATCGTTCCTATAATTCTATAGCCACTATAAACATACACCTCATGCAAGACAACAACCAAGAAATGTTCCCCATCGTTGATGAGGAAGGAAACATCGTGAGTGCCGCCACACGCGGTGAATGCCACGGAGGAAGCAAACTGCTTCACCCCGTAGTACACCTCCACCTGTTCAATTCAAAGGGCGAAATATACCTGCAGAAGCGTCCCGAATGGAAGGACATCCAACCCGGCAAATGGGATACGGCCGTAGGAGGCCACATCGATTTGGGCGAAAGCGTGAGCCAAGCCCTCATACGCGAAGTCCGTGAAGAGTTGGGCATCCGATTGGACGAAGCCCCTACCCCACTCGCACACTATGTCTTCGAGAGTGACCGCGAACGTGAACTGGTATTTGTCCACAAGCTCATCCACGATGGTGAAGTGTGCCCCAGTGACGAATTGGATGGCGGACGCTTCTGGACAAAGGAGGAGCTGGAAGCATCTATAGGAAAACAGGTATTCACCCCTAACTTCGAGAGTGAATACCTGCGTTTTGAGAAAGTTCTTTCAAAATAAGGGCACTTCAAAAAAAAGAATGATGGCATCTGCTTTTCAGGCACTGATGCCATCTTTTTTTTATACACTGATGCCATTTTTTCAGCCCTCCTCTCTTGATGGTCAGAAGAACTGAGCCCTTTTCTTGCGTGCTTCGTCCAGCGACACCAGTTTGTCGCTCTTTGTCTGAGCCGATTGGCGCAACTGGGCGTACATGTCGTTCAGTTCGGATATGAAATCGGGGGCCTGCCCCTTGTTCAACAAACGGGCGGCGACCAATGCATTTTGCGAAGCATCCTTCATCCACACTACGGGCGCATCATACACAGGGGCAATCTTCAGTGCGGTGTGCAACTGGCTGGTGGTGGCTCCACCTATCATCAGGGGTATCCTTGCTCCGCATTGCTGGAGGAGTCTTGCCACATTCACCATTTCGTCCAGCGAAGGGGTGATAAGGCCGCTAAGCCCTATGATGTCAACCTTTTCCTCCATGGCACGTTGCACGATGGTTTCTGCCGTCACCATCACACCCAAGTCTATCACCTCATAGCCATTGCAAGCCATCACTACGGCCACGATGTTCTTTCCGATGTCGTGCACATCGCCCTTCACGGTGGCCAGCAACACCTTTCCGGCTACGTGACCTTGTCCTCCCTCTGTCGTTTTCCCTGCTTCGATATGGGGCTGCAAGATGGCCACCGCCTGCTTCATCGTACGAGCCGTCTTTACCACCTGTGGCAAAAACATTTTTCCCTCGCCAAAGAGATTTCCTACGGCATTCATACCCTTCATCAACGGGCCTTCAATGATGGACACGGCCGAGGGGTAAGTGGTGGCGATGGCTTCGGAGATATCAGCCTCAAGATAGTCGCTGATGCCTTTCACCAAAGCATGTTGCAGGCGCTCTTCCAATGAGAGAGCTCTCCAGTCGGCACCTGATGCCGGAGATGATTGTCCATTCGCACCCGCATCTTTATCCCTGTTCATTTGTTGAAGGATTTCGGTAGCCTTCTCTATCAACCGTTCGGTAGCATCGAGACGCCGGCAGAGGATGACATCTTCAAGCGCCTCCAGCACATCGGGGGCAATGTCCGAGTAGAGCACCGAAGTGGCCGGATTGACAATGGCCATGTCCATCCCTTGGCGGATGGCATGATAGAGGAAGACGGCATGCATCGCTTCGCGGATGTAGTTGTTGCCACGGAAGGAGAACGAGAGATTGCTGACTCCGCCACTCACATGGGCACCGGGCAAGTGGGTGCGAATCCACTCCGTAGCACGTATGAAGTCGAGCGCATAGCGGTCGTGCTCGGCCATACCCGTAGCGATGGTCAGCACATTGGGGTCAAAAATGATGTCCGAGGGAGGGAAACCGGCCAAATCCACCAACAGGCGGTAAGCACGTTCGCACACGGCAATCTTGCGTTCGTACGTGTCGGCCTGCCCTTGCTCGTCAAAGGCCATCACCACCACGGCAGCCCCCAATCGGCGTATCTCGCGTGCCTTTTCCACAAAAGCCGCTTCGCCCTCCTTCAACGAGATGGAGTTCACGATGGCTTTGCCCTGCACACACTTCAGCCCTTCATGGATGACCTCCCACTTCGACGAATCTATCATCAGGGGCACACGGGCAATCTCCGGCTCGCTGGCCAACAAGTTCAGGAAGGTGCACATCTCGGCCTTCGCATCCAGCAATCCGTCGTCCATATTGATGTCTATCACCAGCGCCCCGTCCTCCACCTGCTTGCGTGCGATGGCCAGTGCCTCGTCATATTTCTTTTCGTTGATCAGGCGCAGAAACTTGCGCGACCCTGCCACGTTGCACCGTTCGCCAATGTTGGTGAAGTTCGATTCGGCAGTGATTTCCAATGGCTCAAGTCCCGAGAGCAACAGATGTCCGCTCTTCTGCACCGGTGTGTGGGGTTTTGAGGCTTCATCATCCGCCATTCGGGCAAAGCGGGCAATGTGCTCGTCCGTAGTGCCACAACATCCTCCGATGATGTTCACCAGCCCCTCGTCGATATACTCCTTCACCAGAGCCGCCATCTCGTCGGGTGTCTGGTCATATTGTCCCATTTCGTTGGGAAGTCCTGCATTGGGGTAAGCAGATATATAATAAGGTGCACAGGTGGCCAGTTCGCGCAAGAAGGGCTTCAACTGGTCGGCACCAAAGGAGCAGTTGAGGCCTATGGAGAAGATATCGGCATGGCTGACGGAGGCCACGAAAGCCTTCAGTGTCTGTCCCGAAAGTGTACGTCCCGACACATCGGCCACGGTGACCGACAACATCAGGGGCACTTCCCTCCCTTGGCGCCTCATGGCCTCACGGGCGGCATAGATGGCAGCCTTGGCGTTCAGTGTGTCGAAGATGGTCTCGATGAGCAGAGCGTCCACCCCACCCTCCAGCAAAGCCTCCATCTGTTCGGTGTAGGCATCGGCCAAGGTGTCAAACGTGATAGCGCGAAAGGCGGGATTCTCCACATCGGGGCTCATCGAGCAGGTCTTGTTCGTAGGGCCCACCGAGCCGGCCACAAACCTTGGCTTCTCGGGGTTCCTTGCCGTGTATTCGTCGGCCATGCGACGTGCCATGCGTGCGGCTTCGCGATTGATTTCGCCACACACCTCCTGCATCCCATAGTCCTCCATGGAGATACGTTGGGCATTGAATGTGTTCGTCTCGATGATGTCGGCTCCTGCCTCCAGATAGCGCCTATGGATATCGGTCACCACATCGGGGCGGGTCAGACAAAGCAAATCATTGCACCCCTTCAACAAGCCGGGTGCCGAGGCAAATCGTCCGCCACGGAAGTCTGCCTCCTGTAAACCATAACTTTGAATCATGGTGCCCATAGCACCGTCCAATACAAGAATCCGCTCCTTGACAAGAGCGGAAAGGGAGTTGGATAATGATTTCATCTACTTATTTTTATATATTTGTGTTTGCCCTCTCCCCCCTGCCTTGGAGGAGTTGGAGGGAGAGAGGGGATGGAAGGACTCTTCCGTCACCTTTTGAACATTCTGTCCATTTCGCGCCGGTCGTCCTTCTCTTTCAGCGACTCGCGCTTGTCAAATTCCTTCTTACCTTTAGCCAAGGCTATCACCAGTTTGGCCAACCCCTTTTCGTTGATGAACAGGCGGGTGGGCACAATGGTGAAACCGGGTGTCTTGGTGGCACTCTGTAGTTTGCGTAGCTCCTTCTTGTTGAGCAGCAATTTTCGGTCGCGTCGGGCAGAGTGGTTGTTGTACGACCCATAGAAATATTCGGCAATGTGCATGTTCTTTACCCACATCTCGCCACGGCTGAAGAAGCAGAAGGTATCTACCAGGCTGGCCTTACCCGCACGGATGGATTTTATCTCGGTGCCGGTGAGCACAAGACCTGCCGTGTAGGTGTCGATGAATTCGTAGTCAAACGATGCACGTTTGTTCTTTATATTGATAGGTGAAGCTTTCATTTTTCTTTGTATCTTTCTGTTTTAGTGAATTGGTGAGTAAGTTAGTGAGTTAGTGAATTAGTGAGTTGGTGAGTTAGCAATACTATCGTCTGAACTCCTGAACTTCTGCACTCCTGAACTCCTTGAACCTTGAGTTGCTAGACTATTGTCTACACTCCTAAACGCAGCGTCACTTCTACACTCCTACACTCCTTAAAAAAACTGAACTCCTGAACTCCTTGAACCTCCCCCCTCCTTCTCATCCATTGACCAAATTGCTCATCCAGGCAAATAGTTTGGACAACACGACGGGGGCTATCAGTATGATGGCCGATGCCACAATGGTGTATGACAGGCGATGACTCTCGGCCACCTCCATCAGCACTTTGGTGCCCTCCCACACGATGTACACCAGATAGAACTGGAGAATCCATCGCAAGATGAAGAACGAGGGAAAAAGCCCGCTGAAGAAGCTCAACACGAAGATGACACACATCGAATATCCCACCAGTTGCTGGCATTTGGCAGCATCGCTCTGCGGAGTGCCCGAGAAGCGGTGCCCATACTTCGCCAACAGGTACGAAGACAGGAAGAACCCTCCGAAAAGGCTGACAAACAGGCCGCAACACTTCGTGAGCACCAGTTGCAGATTGATGGCAGCCACACCATTGCCGAACAGCATCCCTACGAACATGGCCGTCCCGCACAAGGCTATCATGGGATAGACAAACGAACTCTGCACGGAGGCATCGTCCTCTTCCACCTCTGTCTTGATTTCCGTCCAGGCCTTTTCCGGATTGGTCAGGATGACGGATATTCTGGCAAACAATTTCTTATAGTCCATTAAAAATACTTTTTTTTAGAACCCACCTTGTTTCAGCACCGTGTGGCTCCTCCCCTCTCCCCTAACGAACGGCTTGCACTTGCCATCGCCGAGTGTTTTGTCGGATAGCCACACTTCGCTCCTCTCTCACTCTCTCAATAAGTCGGTTGTGTCAACCGGTATCTACTGATTTTGCAAGTCACCGTATCCACGTATGCCGAGTCTCGGCCCGCTCTGTACCATACGGGAGCTATCAGGTGCACCTTCAGCGAGTCGCTCGTCACCACCCCCGGCTCTGTCAGGAAGGACGGAAACGGTGCACTCACCGTCTGGTAGAAATCCTTCATCCACACACCGTCCCCCTCCTTGTAGTGGAGGTTCAGATAGAGGTTCTCCCCGTCGAAGGTCTTCCGGTCATACGAGCAGGTCATGTCGAAGTCAAAGTTGTTTCCATTCCACACCTGCATGGTGACGTATCCGCGATAAGCCTGCACATTGAAGGCCAGCAACGTGTCCGTAGGCAACATGCTGCCCTTGTCCGTAATGTCCACCATCTGCACGGTGTCCACCTTCACGGCACTGCGCAAGGGGGTGCTGAAGCGGAGGTTCTCCATCGACGTGGTAGAGCCGCTCACCATCGGCAGGTCATACATGATTCTCACCCTCACGGCATCGCCCCAATCGACCGCCTCACTCTTGGCGTTAGGCTCCAGGATGCCCCGGTTTTCGTCCAGATACAATCGCACCTTCCCCGCCTCATTCTTGGTCACGGTGGCAAAGGTGGGCACTGTCACCCGATACTCGTTCGTCACCGGGTCAAAACAGGCACTCAGGTTCATCCCCATCAAGGCTATCAGCACCATACTGAGGACTATACGCATTTCTTTTATCTTTCGCATTTTAGAAGTTTTAAATATAGTTTTCTGAATCAAGCAGGCAAAAGTATAAAAATCCTCGCGATGTCTCCCTATACATTGACAGTTTTTAGGATTCTTTAGAGAACTTCCCCCCGCCATGACTCCTCATCACTACCCCCTAGTAGCTAGTCACTAGTAGCTACCCCCTAGTAGCTAGTAGCTAGTCACTAGTAGCTAGTCACACCACCTCTCCAAACTCCCCGATATGCTCGTCCACATACGAGGCCAGCGTAGCGGTCACATACTCCTCCATCTCCATGAACTCCTCCTCCAGCTTGTCAAAAGCCTCGAAGCGTTCATACGTGGCCATGAACTCCTCGTCCGTCTTCTCGCGCGTCAGCTCCTCCTTGTTCTCATCGTACACCTTGCGGGCACTATAGACCAGTTTCGAAAACTCCCGCGCCCCCATCATCCGCATGGCCTTGGCAAAGGGATTCTCGAAGATGAAACTTCCGTACCCGTTGTATATCAGTTGCACGAATCCCCCCTCGTTCACCTCGCGACGGAAGTAGTGATAGGCCAGCAGACTTATCTGATACCCGTTCAGCTTCGGCATCGTCTCTGCCGTCAGTTCACCACCGATAGCCTCCTCGTACGCATCGATGAACACCTGCAAAAATTCGTCCATACCCTCCTCTGCACCCTTGCGCAGAGCTTCATCTTTTATCTGAATCATATATTTTTAAAGTTTAAAGTTTTAGAAGTGTAGGAGTGTAGGAGTGACGCTTCGCTTAGGAGTGTAGACAATAGTCTAGCAAGCTCAAGGTTCAAGGAGTTCAGG
>JAFXDL010000099.1 GCA_017516265.1 Bacteroidaceae bacterium | reverse complement strand
CCGCACCACGCTCTATGTCGATAAGGTGCGCTTCAAACACCTGGGTACACGCGGCGAATGCACCATGCACTACGACCCCGTGAGCGGCCGCTACCTGCCCCTGACCTACGACCCCGACGGACTGGGTGGACTGAAGCCCCACATCCACTGGGCCAACTTCAACATCCGATGGGTCAGCCCACAGGGTGAAAGCCAGATGGGGGAGGAGGAGGAACGCCTACAGGAAGCACGGGAAAATAAGGGACAGTACAGGATAAGGGAAGAGTGAGGAGTGAGGAACGAAGAGTGAAGAATCCGACATTTTCTTCAAAATATTTGGAAATCTGCCACAGATACTCTATTTTTGCAGTGGTAAACCATAAAGGATGAATGTTATGCTTGGATTTGATTCAAAAAGGACATTAGTAAAGGGACAATTTGCACGTGAAATACGCGCACGCATCCGTCGTATCCAGTCAAAGCAGTTGAACGATGCTGACCGAAGAGAAATTCAGTCTCACAGACAGTATTCTAATGGTATGTCCATTGAATGGCAATAAGGATGAAGCTGAGAATTGAAAAAATGAATAGTGTCATCCAACTGAAGGAATTCCATTGCGGAATCCCCCAGTTGGATGATTTTATTCAGAACGTATTCCAGTTAAGCATTGAGAACCATTATTGTAGGGCATATTCTGTTGTGGATAAGGACAGTCCTGACAATAGGGTCATTGCTTTGTTTGCTCTCAGCTTCGATTCTTTGGATTTGGACATAGACGATAAAAATGAAATGATGACGGGTACATCATTAACTTCCATACCGCAAATATCGGACAAATATGAAGATGTATTTCTGAACAAACCGCATTATCCTGCTTTGGATATTGCCTATCTGGCTGTAGAGCAGGATATGCAAGGACAGGGAATCGGACAACTGATCATTGAAGCTATTCACCAACGAGCACAGCAACAAGATTTTGCAGGATGCCAGTTCTTGACCGTAGAGGCTTTGAAAATGACAGAATACTCCGCTGTCGGTTTTTATGAAAAATGCGGTTTTTCTCCTTGTGAATATCCCAATCCCAACAAAAACACATTACGGATGTACCGCACATTGTATCCCATTGAAGGGTAATCTGTCCCCTTCGTTCTTCACTCTTCATTCTTCATTCTTCACTCCCCTACGGTTCCCCCAACGCATCGACAATCAGCCGCACCTGATAGGGGGTGAAAGTATGCATCGAATCGGAGAAGCCGCTGCGGTGCAGGGCATCCATGAGCAACGGTTGCAGGTGAATCCATTGCATCAGCTTGCGACGGGCAGCACTGACGCTCAGGTGAGGGCAGTAGAGCTGTGCCAGTTCGCTCTTTCCGTATGGGCGGTGGGTCATGTGGAATTAAAATTAAAAGTTAAAGATTAAAATCACCATTATTATTTGTGGGCTGTATCTGTTTACAAAGATAGTAATTTTCCCATTGATTACCAAGTATTTTCAAGACTGATTTGTGCAAAATTGCGCAAGGTTGTGCAACGTTGTATGACCTTGTGCAGTGTTGCGCAAAATGTCCTCTTCCATGTCGTACCTTTGCATTGTCTTTCGGAAAGATACCTATCTTGGCGCGCAAAGAACCGTATCTTGAAGCCTGAAGAACCGTATCTTCAAAAGGTTTCAAACGGAGGACATGAGAGAACCAATATTTAATTTCTAACTTTTATTTTTTTTACAACGTATGATTAACTACAGCATTGTGATGAGAAAGAATCCTCAGGACAAGGAGGCTGCCCCCAAAGCGTATGCCAGTGCCCAGTACAACAGTGTAATGACCCTCGAGAAGTTTGCGGCACACATCGCCTCGCACGGCAGTGTCTATAGCCGTGCGGACATCACCGCGGTGTTGACGCTGGCCGTAGATTGTATCCATGAACAGCTGCTTGCCGGACAGAAGATTGAATTGGGCGACTTGGGGGCCTTCTCTGTGACACTGAACACCAAGGGAGCTGACTCGGCCGAAGAGTTCAACCCCGCAATCCACATCAAACGGGTGAAAGCTCGCTGGGAGATGGGAGACAAGTTCCTGAATCTGACGGAGGAGGCCGACTTCAACCTGGTGGCCAACCGCAAGCAGCAGGCGGCTGTGCTGAAGGCCGTGAAGGCGGGCGACACCACAGTGGACCTCACTACGGGAAGCACCTCGGGAGGCTCTACTGACAGCGGCTCGACCGATAGCGGAAATGTCGGGGATGACGGGAACAATCCGCTTTGATGGACCTAACGGACAGACCCTGACGGACTCTCCCCCTGCCCCTCCCTGTGAGGGAGGGGAGTAAATAGTTTTAGCAACATGTTTTACTCCTTCCCCTTGGGAAGGCTGGGATGGGGTCCGCTAACGCTAACTTCTAATTTTCAATTCTTAATTTTTAACTCTTATAAACATGAATACTCAGACAGAAAACAAGAAAGAGAGTGTATGGAGCAAGGTGCTCCGCGTAGTGATAACTATATTGACAGCTTTGGCGACTACGTTGGGGGTGCAGAGTTGTATGTGATTTCCGTAGGGGCACCTCTTGTGGGTGCCCTGTAAATATTCTGTCATCCCTATTCGGGCACCCATAAGGGATGCCCCTACCGCAACCATTAACAACAATACCATGTTTGAAAAACTGACACTTAACGACCCCGTTTTCAACGTGCGGGAGACCCACCTAAATTCTCCCGAGACCCACCTAAATCCTCCCTGTGAGGGAGGACTTGTGAATAGTACTGACAATGAGGTGCGGAGTATCCACCCCCCCTCCCTCACAGGGAGGGATGGGGTGGGTCTTGGGAGGGTTGGGGTCTCTCTCCTCATCATCCACTGCAGTGCCACCCTGCCGGGACAGCGTGTATCAGTGCAGGACATCGACCGCTGGCACCGCCAACGGGGATTCGACTGCATCGGCTACCACTTCTACATCACTGTGGATGGGACCATCTGGACGGGACGTCCGTTGTCGCAGGTGGGTGCGCACTGCAAGGGGTACAATGCCCACTCCATCGGCATCTGCTACGAAGGGGGACTGGACGAGGAGGGACGCCCCTGTGACACGCGCACGCTGCTACAGAAAGCGGCCCTGGTGGCGCTCATCAACAAACTGCGAGAGCTCTATCCCACAGCGGATGTGGTGGGACACAACGACTTGAATCTGCATAAGGCATGCCCCTGCTTCAGTGCGGTGGAGGAGTATAATAGCCCCCTCTGACCCCCCCGAAGGGGGAGGAAAGTGAAGATTCTTTAGGAGTGTAGAAGTGTAGGAGTGACGCTGCGCTTAGGAGTGTAGACGATACTGCTGCTAGCTTTCTTTAGGAGTGAAAAATGAAGAGTGAAGAATCCAATAGTCTTTGCACTATGATTCTTCACTCTTCACTCTTCATTCTTCACTTATTTTATTTACTGCTTCTTTTCGCGTACGTCAGTCTGTGCTTCCACTACGTTCACCACGTAGTCGCCCAGCTTTTCGCACTCGCCGATGATGTCCATGTAGTGGACACCCATCTGATAGCCATATTCCTTGTTGTTCACGTCCAGGATATTCTGGTTTTTCAGCTGGTTGCGGTAGTTGTTGATTTCAGTCTCGATATTGAAGCTCTGGTTCACGTCCGTATGTGCGGGGTTCTCCAGCAGACGCATCATCTGGCTGAGGGCCTGGTCGGTGAGTTCCATCATCTGTCCGATACGTTCATACTGCTTCGGTGTGAAGTCTTCCTTGCCACTATGTTTGCGGTTGAAGGTGCGGGCCAGGTTGTAGCAGCTGTCGCCGATGCTTTCAATCTCGGTCACTTCGCGCAGCATGGCCCGGATTTGCAGTTTACTTTCCGAACTGAGGCGTCCCTCTGACACCTGATTCAGGTAATTGGCGATCTCCAGTTCCATGTTGTCGCTGATGCTTTCGTACTTCTCTACGCGGCTGAAAATCTTGTTGAACTCGCTGTCGTTCTTCTCTGTAGCCAATGTGCGCACCATGCTGAACATCTTGTGTGTACGTTGGGCGAAGAGGTTGATTTCCTTGCGAGCCTGCAGGATGGAAAGTTCGGCAGTAGAGAGCATACCACCGGAGATGAAGCGCAAGCGGAACTCTTCGTCCTCGTCTTTCTTGGATGGGATGATGGCACAGACGGTCTTCTCGATGAACTTCACGAACCAGATGAGCAACAGTACGTTGCAGATGTTGAACGTCGTGTGGAAGGCCGACAGCATCAGGGGTACAGCCACTTCGGTGTCGGTGCTTCCCAAAACGTTGTGTACAAACCATGTGATACCGCTTGTCAGGGGTGAGAAGACAATCAGTACCCAGATGACACCGAACACGTTGAACATCAGGTGCGCCATGGCGGCCCGTCGCGCCTGTGTGTTACCCGTGATGGCAGCCAGGTTGGCTGTGATGGTGGTTCCAATGTTTTCGCCCAGCACCAAGGCTGCACCCAATTCAAAGGAAATCCATCCGTTGGCACACATGATGAGGGTGATGGCCATCGTTGCCGCCGATGCCTGCACAATCATGGTCAGCACCGTTCCGATGAGGACAAACAGGATGACGGAGAAGAAGCCCATGTCTGTGTAGTTCTGCAGGAAGGCCAGCATTTCGGGGTTGTGCTTCAGGTCCGGCGCATTGCTCTGCAGCATGGAGAGTCCCATGAAGAGGAACGAGAATCCGAAGATAAATTCACCGATAGATTTCTTGTTGCTGTTCTGTGCAAACAGTACGGGGATGGCACCCAATGCCAACAGTGGCAGGGCATAGTCTGCCAGACTCACTTTGAATCCCAGGATGGAGATAATCCAGGCCGTTACCGTGGTACCGATGTTGGCACCCATAATCACTCCGATGGACTGGGCCAGCGTGAGCAGACCGGCATTTACAAAACTTACCACCATCACTGTCGTTGCCGACGAAGATTGGATGAGCATGGTTATCAGCATACCCGTGAGTACGCCAGTCACTCGGTTGGTTGTCATTGCCGTCAGGATACTGCGC
Organism: Bacteroidaceae bacterium; assembly: GCA_017516265.1. GTDB lineage: Bacteria > Bacteroidota > Bacteroidia > Bacteroidales > Bacteroidaceae > Phocaeicola_A. Next base: position 2,705 of record JAFXDL010000099.1, on the reverse strand, counting down.
AGGCGGTCTCCGGCAAACTTCTGCAAGGCTTCGCTCATGATCTTCATTCCATAGAGGAAGAGAGCCAACGAACCTAACAGCTTGAAGAAATCATAAAATGAATATTCCATTCTGCTTGTTTTTTATTAGATTTATTACACTTTGATTACATTTTTATGATAATCAGATTTCAGATATGTTACATTTTCGTTGCAAAAATAGTAAAAAAATGAAAAGTAAACGATATCAAACTCACTTTTTACGTTTTTATATGGAGGAATAAGGGGTTATAAGTACAAAAAAGCGTGAAATTTTTTGTTCTCCCTTTCATTTGTCGTACCTTTGCAACTCAAAATTATTATAGGAATATGGAACAGACACTTCTTATCTATAACACCCTGAAGCGTCAGAAGGAAGCTTTCAAGCCCTTGCACGCTCCGCATGTGGGTATGTATGTGTGCGGCCCTACGGTGTATGGCGATGCACACCTCGGACATGCTCGTCCGGCTATCACGTTTGACATCCTCTACCGTTACCTCACCCATTTGGGCTACAAGGTGCGCTATGTCCGCAACATCACCGATGTGGGCCATCTGGAACACGATGCCGACGAGGGTGAAGACAAGATAGCCAAGAAAGCCCGTCTGGAGCAACTGGAGCCGATGGAGGTGGTGCAGCACTACTTGAACCGCTACCACAAGGCCACGGAGGCACTGAATGTCCTGCCTCCCAGCATCGAGCCTCATGCTTCGGGACACATCATGGAGCAGATTGCCCTGGTGCAGGAGATTCTTGACAACGGCTATGCCTACGAGAGCAAAGGCTCGGTCTATTTCGATGTGGCCAAATATAATAAGGACCATCATTATGGCAAACTATCAGGCCGTAACCTCGATGATGTGCTGAACACCACCCGCGAACTGGACGGACAGGACGAGAAGCGCAATCCTGCCGATTTTGCCCTGTGGAAATGCGCACAGCCCGAACATATCATGCGCTGGCCCAGTCCCTGGAGCGACGGATTCCCCGGCTGGCATTGCGAATGTACAGCTATGGGACGCAAGTATCTGGGCAGTCACTTTGATATCCACGGTGGCGGCATGGACCTTGTATTCCCGCATCATGAGTGCGAGATTGCACAGAGTGTTGCCAGTCAGGGTGATGACATGGTGCGCTATTGGATGCACAACAATATGATAACTATCAACGGACAGAAGATGGGCAAGTCATACAACAACTTTATCAACCTCAGCGAGTTCTTTGCCGGCTCTCACCCGTTGTTGCAGCAGGCATACAGCCCCATGACCATCCGTTTCTTTATCCTGCAGGCCCACTATCGCAGCACTGTTGACTTCGGAAACGAAGCCTTGCAGGCCAGCGAGAAGGGATTGGCACGCCTGATGGAGGCCGTAGCCAACCTCGACCGCATACAACCCGCTGCAGCTTCTACCGTAGATGTGAAGTCCTTGCGCCAGAAGTGCTACGATGCCATGAATGACGACCTGAATACTCCCATCGTCATCAGTCATCTGTTCGACGCCTGCCGCATCATCAATACGGTGCTCGACAAGAAGGCCACCCTCACAGCCGAAGATCTGGATGAACTGAAGCAGACCTTCCACCTCTTCCTCTTCGATGTCCTCGGACTGAAGGAAGAGAAGGGCGATGGCGACGGACGTCGGGAAGAAGCCTTCGGAAAAGTGGTGGATATGCTCCTCGAACAGCGCATGAAGGCCAAGGCTGCCAAGGACTGGGCTACCAGTGACCTTATCCGTGACCAGCTTACCGCCCTCGGCTTTGAAATCAAAGACACCAAGGATGGATTCAGCTGGAAACTGAATGTGTGATTTGAGAGCTTAGAAGATAGTAAAAGAGGGTGTATCAAAAATAAATTTAGGCACGGATTGCACGGATTAACACGGATTTATATCTTATTTTAATTTATCCGTGTAATCCGCGTAATCCGTGCCTAAAAACAAATGGCATCATTATTTCACTTCCCAGATGTCGTTGGTCATGAGGAGTTCCTGGAAATTGTGGTACTTCTTCATGCCGGACACTTCGTCGAGCTGTTGGTGAACAGCTTCGTTGTAGGTGGGAGCCTCCACATCGCGGATGACACCGAGGGCAATGGGGAAGTCGGGACCTTCCATCAGGGCAAGTTTCATCTGCAGGGTGTTGTCCTGGCAGTGGGCATCGTGCACGAGGATGTCCTTCTCGGTGATACCGTTCTCGCCCAACTTCACCACCTTCAAGCCGAAGCCTTCTTGCATGAGGCCGAACTCCTTGTTCTCTCCGAAAATCATGGGCTTGCCATGCTCCAGATAGATGGCGTTCTTGGCGCGACCGGCTGAGGTATATACAGATTCGTGGGTTCCATCGTTGAAGATGACGCAGTTCTGCAGAATCTCACATACTGAAGCACCCTTGTGTCCGGCGGCAGCCTTCAACACTTCTACTGTGCCTGCAGCATCAGTGGCCACGGCACGGGCAAAGAAGCGTCCACGGGCACCGAAGCAGAGTTCGGCCGGACGGAAGGGGTCTTCCACAGTGCCGTAGGGAGATGATTTGCTGACAAAGCCGCGCGGTGAGGTGGGAGAGTACTGGCCCTTGGTGAGTCCGTAGATGCGGTTGTTGAGCAGAATCATGTTGATGTCGATGTTACGACGCACGGCATGGATGAAGTGGTTACCACCGATGGCCAATCCGTCACCATCGCCGGAAAT
>JAFXDL010000098.1 GCA_017516265.1 Bacteroidaceae bacterium | reverse complement strand
ATTTGCACCACTGAATTGCAATATTGCGCCACAAATATACAATGTAATGCAAAAGATTAACATTTATAAATATGGTTGTCAGTGTGTTATATTTTATTCTTGTTGTGTATGGGTTCAATTCCTTATTCCCGCTTCGAGTACAGAAGAATACCCTTCTAACCGACAGGTTGGAAGGGTTTATTTTTTTGTTTTACTAATTGCGCACCGTCAGGCTGATGCCTGTAGTGGTGTTCGTGGTATAAACGTTATAAGTTTTCAGTCGTTTTCTTCCTTTTCCGCTTTTGGGGAAACCGGTGTCCAAATCATACACAGTGCCGCATTTGGGGCATTTGGCTTCGCGGTTGGTATTGATATTCAGTCTTCGGATACTCAATTCTTCAGCTTCTACAGGGCAAGCGCGGTCATACGCGATGTATGCACTGTTGACCTCCATGCTCAATACGGGTTGCCCAAGGATGAGGCCACCATATCCGAGAAAGACTCCCAGTTTGCCATCTTTGTAAGCGGGTTGGCCAGGATACTCCACCACATATGCCGAGCCGTCCTTGGTGACGGTAAGAAACTGTCCGGGTGTGGTGATGAAACTGTAAGGGGATTGTTGCAAGCTGCATGTGAAGCGTACTTCTGTGCGGGGAAAGTCATCGTAAGCCTCTTCGCACGAGGCGAAAGAGACAGATAGCACGGCCAGTATGCTGAGGATTCTCTTAGTACACGGAAAAACGGAGATGCAGAGCTCCTTCATTCTCCGCATCTCTGTATTTCCTTTACTGATATATCGAAGCATTGTTATCTTCATACTGATATTCTGTCCGTCATTTTCAGTTCTTTCAACGTGAATCGTTGGTGATTTATTGTCTGAAGATTATCATTTTGCTTCTTAGAGTTCCTTTGCATCACCAATAAGGTTTGTATTTGTCATCGATGATATAGATTGTGTCCAAAATAATACCTTCGTCAAGTGCCGTCAAAGTGAAGGTGTGACGCGATTTTTGGGAGTCAACAGGTACACGGACGATGCGATGAGCACGATTCCATAGGATATTTACCTTCCACTCTTCGCTACGTCCCTTGGTGGCATAATCCACCACGTAAGGTTCGCCATTATCAATGGAAAGGGCTACACGCAAACTCTTGTCGTTCACCGGATGACGGGGGACAAAGGCCAACACAATGTTTACGGAATCGCTGATGCCTTCAGCTACCACTTCGCTTTCGTAAGTGACCGAAACACCTTGAGGGATGAGGGCTGCAGTACCCAAATATCCCAGTCCTTCGCACGGTATGGGATTGCCACTCACGCAATACATGGGGTGCCAACCATACTGCACCAAATCATCGTTGTCATGCATAGGGGTGTCCACCGTATTGCGTTTCACTTTGTCGAATACGGGCAATTTGCGCGGACGATGATCCATCATGCCCCGCCATTTGCCTTGGTTGTTTATGCCTTCGTTATAAACTCTTGTCAATGCCACGATGCTATCGTAAGCTGCATCACTCTCCGCCCAATCTGCTTTTCCATGACGTGCCAATTGGGCTTTCAAAAGTTTCTCGTTCATCTGTGTGGCACCTTGCACACGGTATTTCACCAAGTGGAAATAGGCATCTTGCTTCTCACGCAACATCAATCTGCTCAGGCGGTCCACTTTGTCCGAGAGCTCTTTCCATGTATCCAGCCGGTTAAGAATGTCGTCTTCACTCCAAGGGAGGTCCTTCACCACCTTCCAGGCAGGGTCTTTCTCTTCGGTGCGGGTGTTGCCAAGAAACTCTGGACGACGCTCGTAGTTCAACCGATAGTATGACTTCATCACCTTGTCCAACTCATCACCAATGCTCCGGCCAAACTCGCGAGTGAGGAAGCGGCGTTCATGCTCTTGCCATCCGATGCGGCGCACACCATCGAGGTCCCATGCCATGTCCATAAGCAACTCAAGCAAGTATTCGCCAGGTTTGATGTCGCCCACGTTGATAATCCACATCTTCTGAATGCCCCGGTCGTAAGCCTCGTTCATCTGTTGGTAAGCCACGGCAGGGCTGAGGGTGTTCAACCACAGGTAGTCGTGCGGACGACCCCAATAAGAGATGTGGTAATAGATTCCGTTTCCACCTTTGCGTGCACGCTCTTCAGCGGTGGGGAAGTGGCGGATGTAACCATAGTTGTCATCGCACCAGATGAGGGTGACCTCTTCGGGCACTTCAAGGCCGGCATGGTAAATGTCGAGTACCTCTTTATAGGGAATGAAGGCTTGAGGCACTTGGGTGACATCCTTGTTCACATATTTGGCCAACATGTCACGCTGGTCTTTCAACACACGTTCGAGCACGGCCTTTTGCTCGGCCACCGTCTTGGCACCTTGCATCTTCCCATCGTGCACACCGCGCATACCCAGGGTGTAGATGTTGTCCTGACCGGCCACCTCTTTCACACGCTCTTCCCAGAACTTATAAACTTCCTTGCTATTGTTCACATAGTCGTACGCCCCCTTACCACGGCGCTCCCATTCACCTGCGGCATTGCACACCATGGGTTCGCAATGTGAACTACCGATGAAGATGCTGTAGTCAGCAGCTGCTTCCCGATTCCCTTCAGTGAGGAAGAAGGGGAGCGTACACTCGTGCATGGCTGGCCAAAGGGTATTGGCACGCAAGCGGAGCATCAATTCAAAGATACGGCGATAGGTCTCAGGGCCGATAGGACGAACAGACTTTCCTCCTTTATTATTTACAGTTGGAGTATTCACGCCTTCCCCTTGAGGAAGGTTGGGCTGGGGTCTGCCATTACTCCACGGAAGAAGTCCCCAATCTTCATCATTGAGGAAAATGCCACGGTAAGGCACGGTAGGTTCTTGCGTCAATGTATATCCGATGGGCAAGTGGAAAACTTCGCGCTTCTCGGGCGTGGCATCGGCCCACCATTCCCAAGGCGATACACCCAACAGACGTGAAAGTTCGAGCACACCGTAAGCCGTGCCCCGTTTGTCGCTACCGGCCACCAACAAACGGCCATCCTCTAATACCTTCAGGAGGAAAGCTTCGTGATGCCCTTTAATGGAGGAGAGTTCTTTTGTATAGTTTTTCAAAAGCGAAGATTGTCCGATGGTACCAATAATTACGTGCGCATCCTGTAGCTTACTTGTGGTCAATTCTGCATCCAGCACCGACTTCACGTCGCGCTTCAGCAAGTCTATGGCCAAGTGCACTACTTTCTCTTCATTTTTTTCCACTACGAGGAAAATATTTTTTCCCCGTTGGAGCGTAAAATTTTCCCTGTCTGCCAATTTTGCACTTCCCGTCAAGGCGCAAAAGAAGGCAAAAAGCAAACCGATGAATAGTCTTTTTCTCATAAATGATTGATGGTATAGAGTTGTGTTAGTCAGTTAATAAGTTTGGGGTGAAAAACAAGTAGGGTCATCAGTCATTTTTCCCCAAACGGATAATGGCCAATGACCCTTGCGTACTACAAGAAAGCTTATGTTTTTTAGAAGATGTAAGCTACGTTCACTTTCCAAGTCTTGTTCTTGGCAGTGCCCAATTTCCACAATGTACCAGTGGTGTCTGTATAATCAAAATCTTCAAAATCAGCAGTATCGCCAAGAGGGATATTATAGGTTACACCTGCTTGCAAGTGGCTGAACAACTTCACGCCTACACCCAAGTTCAAGCTGAGTTGGCTCTTCTTGAAGGGTTTTGATTTATAGTTCTTCAAATCGTTCTTCCACTCATCCTGTGACAAGGCAAATGCAAACTGAGGACCTGCAGCTGCATACACCGAAGCCAAGCTACCAAGACCGATAGAATACTTCAAGTTGACAGGAATTTCAATAGAATGACTCTTCAATGTTTCGTCAGCACCATCAAGGTCAGTGAACGACATTCCTGATTGAGAATAGAGCAATGCACCATCAACACCCAAGCCGATGATAGGAATGGTGAACTCTGCCATAGGGCCAATGAAGAAACCGGTAAAGTTCTCTGGATTCAAGTTGGCGGTAGCGTTTTCAAAATCGGCTTTCTGAAGGTTCAAACCACCTTTCACACCCCAACCAAACTGGGCTTGTGCTGACTGAACACCTGCGAACATCAAGGTTACAGCCACGAATAAAGTACTGATAATCTTTTTCATTGTTGCTTAATTTTAATAGTTTAACGGTGCAAAGATAATGTAAACAATGTGTTAAACAAAATAAATCCTGCTTTTTTTGTATGAGAACCGCGAGAAAGCATCAATAAGAAGCTGTAGCAGGGATGCCGCAAGATGCAAGCTGAGCCACGATACGGTCGAGTTCGGCAGGAGTCGCTTTTTGCAGATTGTGGTCAGGAGTTTCACGGTCGATGGTATAAATCATCACCTGGCGGGGCGCTATCTGTTTCACGGCCTCCAACCAAGGCATCACGTAGTGGTCGGTGGTATTGTCCACATCGCCACCCTCCTCTGAACGGCCTTTCATGAACATGGTCTGTATGACAAGGCGTCCCTCCATCAGCTTCAGCGCTTCGATAATCTGAGCCACATCATAATGCCCCGTAGGCCTGTCGATGCGACAGATGTAATCGGCATCCACCGTGTCCAGCTTCATGATGGCATTGTCCACCTTCATCAGAGCCTCCCGTACGGCTGGGCGGATTACTTGAGTAGAGTTGCAAAGCACACTCACCTTGGCTTGTGGGAAATATTTGTCCCTCAGCGCCAGGGTGTCAGCAATGATTTCTGGGAAATGCGGGTGCACCGTAGGTTCACCATTTCCGGCAAAAGTCAATACATCGGGCGTAGGGCCATGTTGCAGCATCTCTTGCAGGCGGGTTTCCAGGGCCGACTTGACCTCCTCGCGGGTAGGCATGGACAGGGAGGGCCGACGTTGGGCATTGAAGCCACATTCGCAATAGATACAATCAAACGTACACACTTTGCCATCTGCCGGCAAAAGGTTGATTCCCAATGACACTCCCAAACGACGACTACGTACAGGGCCGAAGATGGGCGAAGGATAAATAACGGTGGACATAGGCTACTTTCTGACTTTATGTTTCCTAATTTTTTCAAGGGGTGGTGTCCAAAAATCAACAGGTGCCTCCCCTCGTATTATTTAAATGTGGTGCAAAGATAAATGTTTTTGTCGGATTCCTTTTTATATTTGCTACATTCATTGTATCTTTGCACCCGAAAAACTTTTGTGGAGAGATTTGGGCAGCTTGCAACCACAATAAAAAATGCTAAATAAGACAGCTTACGCGTGGAGGCTGTGTGCGTTTTTTCCTCACTTACCCATTTTCTTTCCCATTGCTTTTTCAATGTAGGATAGGAGCTATAGAGAATGTAGCGACTATGCCAACTGTAGAAACTATAAACTATAAAATATTAAGAAAGAGATGGGATATCTGTTTACATCCGAATCGGTGTCTGAGGGACACCCCGACAAAGTGGCCGATCAAATATCGGACGCAGTATTGGACAAACTGCTGGCTTACGACCCCCAGTCGAAGGTGGCGTGTGAAACACTGGTGACTACCGGTCAGGTGGTCATTGCCGGTGAAGTGAAAACCAAGGCTTATGTGGATTTGCAACTGATAGCCCGCGAAGTCATCAAGAAAATCGGTTATACGAAGGGCGAATACATGTTCGAAAGCAATTCGTGCGGTGTGTTGAACGCCATACATGAGCAAAGCCCCGACATCAACCGAGGCGTAGAGCGTCAAGACCCCATGGAGCAGGGTGCAGGCGACCAGGGTATGATGTTCGGCTATGCCACCAATGAGACAGAAAATTATATGCCCCTGTCACTCGACCTCTCGCACCGCATCCTGCAGGTGTTGGCCGACATACGCAAAGAGGGCGAAGTGATGACCTACCTGCGTCCCGATGCCAAGAGTCAGGTGACCATCGAATACGACGACGACAATCGCCCCGTGCGCATTGATACGATTGTGGTTTCAACCCAGCACGATGATTTCATCCAACCTGCTGACGACACTGATGAGGCCCAACTGAAGGCCGACGAAGAGATGTTGGCCATCATCCGTCAGGATGTCATCAACATCTTGATGCCGCGTGTCATCGCCTCTATCCATGCTCCCAAAGTATTGGCTCTGTTCAACGAAAACATCACCTATCACGTGAACCCTACGGGTAAGTTCGTCATTGGAGGCCCTCATGGCGACACAGGACTGACAGGACGCAAAATCATCGTGGATACCTACGGAGGCAAAGGCGCCCATGGAGGTGGAGCATTCTCAGGCAAAGACCCCTCGAAGGTGGACAGAAGTGCCGCATACGCAGCCCGCCACATTGCCAAGAATCTGGTGGCTGCAGGTGTGAGCGACGAAGTGTTGGTGCAGGTATCGTATGCCATCGGTGTGGCTCGTCCCATCAACATCTATGTAAACACCTATGGACGTAGTCGTGTACAGATGACCGATGGCGAAATTGCCCGCAAGGTGGATGAACTGTTCGACATGCGCCCCAAGGCCATTGAAGACCGTCTGAAATTGCGTAACCCAATCTATCAGGAAACAGCAGCATACGGCCACATGGGACGCCAGCCACAGGTAGTCACCAAACAATTCCGTAGCCGCTACGAAGGCAACAAGGACATCGAAGTAGAGCTCTTCACCTGGGAAAAACTCGACTATGTAGAGAAGGTGAAAGAGGCTTTCGGTTTGTAAGAAAACCCTCCCCTCTTAGGCACAGATTACGCGGATTACACTGTATTTCTAGAACTCACCTTTAGTCTGAAAAACGATGTAATCCGCGTAATCTGTGCCTATTTTAGGTTTGTTTTCTCTTAATTTTATTAAAAATGTACGCGCGTATCATTCTTTTTCGTACATTTGCTCAATGTTATAGACTAAAACAATCTTTAATTAACATCATGTGATATGAAAACAAACTATGAAATTCGTTATGCGGCGCATCCTGAAGATGCAAAGAATTACGACACCAAGCGTATCCGCCGCGATTTCCTGATTGAAAAAGTATTTGCTGCCGACGAGGTGAACATGGTTTACTCCATGTACGACCGTATGGTGGTAGGTGGTGCCATGCCCGTAAACGAAGCGCTGAAGCTGGAGGCTATTGATCCGTTGAAGGCTCCTTACTTCACTACCCGTCGCGAGATAGGTATGTTCAACGTAGGTGGCCCTGGCATCGTGAAGGCTGGCGACGAGACTTTTGAACTCGACTACAAAGAAGCACTCTACATCGGCTCAGGCGACCGCGATGTCATCTTCGAGAGCAAAGATCCGAAGAACCCAGCCAAGTTCTACTTCAATTCATGCACTGCCCACACCAGCTATCCTTGCAAGAAGGTGACTAAGGAAAATGCCTTGGTGATGCATTTGGGAAGCCTGGAAGGTTCAAACGACCGCAACATCAACAAGATGCTGGTGAATCAGGTATTGCCCACTTGTCAGATTCAGATGGGTATGACCGAGTTGGCTCCCGGTAGCGTATGGAATACGATGCCTGCTCACGTACACAGCCGTCGTATGGAGGCTTACTTCTACTTCGAAGTACCCGAAGACCATGCCGTATGTCACTTCATGGGCGAGGTGGACGAAACCCGTCACATCTGGATGAAGGGCGACCAGGCCGTACTCTCTCCCGAATGGTCAATCCATAGCGCTGCCGCTACACACAACTACACCTTCATCTGGGGTATGGGCGGTGAGAACCTTGACTATGGCGATCAGGACTTCTCGCTGATTACAGATTTGAAGTGATTTTCTAGGAGTGTAGGAGTTCGGTAGTTCAGAAGTTCAGACGAATGTTTTACCATCATGTAAGCATTATGACACCAACATTTTCATTTGAAAATATCCATGCTTGGCAGAAGGCGCATTTGTTCACTGTTATGGTTTATCAGATGACAAAAGACTTTCCTGAAAGTGAGCAATTCGGACTGACATCTCAATTCAGAAGAGCTGCAATTTCTATAGAAGCTAATATTGCTGAAGGCTATAAGAAAATCAGTAAAGCTGACAAACTCCGCTTCTTCAATATCTCCGAAGGCAGTCTGGCAGAATGTCGGAATTATATTATTCTTTCAAGAGATTTGAATTATATCTGCGATGAGCAGTATTGTGAATTGTATTACGCAATCGAAGAGGCTAGCAAATTGCTCACCTCTTATTGCAAAGGAATTATTAATAACAACGGGATAAAGGACTGATGGGATGTGGAGTGTAAGACTATTGTCTGAACTCCTGTAACTCCTGAACTCCTGAACTCCCATAAAACAAAATAATTGCAATGAAAAACCTCTTTTCATTAGAAGGCAAAAACGCCTGGATTACCGGTGCATCTTACGGTATCGGATTCAACATTGCCAAGGCATTCGTGCAGGCAGGTATCAAGAACATCATCTTCAACGACATCAACGAAGATGCATTGGCTAAAGGCTTGGCCAACTACAAAGAAGCCGGTATTGAAAACGTACACGGATATGTGTGCGACGTGACTAACGAAGTGGCTGTGAAGGAACTCGTAGAGAAGATTCACGCTGAAGTAGGTCAGATTGACATCCTGGTGAACAATGCCGGTATCATCAAGCGTATCCCCATGCACGAGATGAAGCGTTCAGAGTTCCAACAGGTTATCGACATCGACTTGGTAGGTCCGTTCATCTGCTCAAGCGCTGTCATCCCCGAAATGATGGAGCGTCGCGAAGGTAAGATTATCAACATCTGTTCAATGATGTCAGAACTTGGTCGCGAAACCGTATCGGCTTACGCAGCAGCCAAGGGTGGATTGAAGATGTTGACCCGCAACATCTGCTCAGAGTATGGCGAATACAACATCCAGTGCAACGGCATCGGCCCCGGCTACATTGCTACACCTCAAACAGCTCCTCTCCGCGAGCGTCAGGCTGATGGTAGCCGCCATCCGTTCGATTCATTCATCTGTGCCAAGACTCCTGCCGGACGTTGGCTCGATCCCGAAGAATTGGGCGGACCTGCTGTATTCCTCGCCTCTAAGGCTTCAGATGCTGTAAACGGACACGTACTTTACGTGGATGGCGGTATCTTGGCTTATATCGGTAAACAACCCTAATAAATTTTAGGAGGTAGGAGTGTAGAAGACAGGAGTGTAGACAAATGTAATGCTTACATAGGCTTGACTATTGTCTACACTCCTAAGCGAAGCGTCACTCCTACCTTCTACACTCCTCAAAAAAAGAATTCCAATGAAAAAAACATCCTTATTCTTTGTCGCTGCTCTTCTGTTGGCATCATGCGGCAAGCAAGGCCCGTTGCAAGTGACAGTGAGCAACCCCCTCGACATCAACCGTAGTGGCGAACTCGTTGAAGTGTGCATGGAAAAAGTCTCCAAACAACTGGGCCTTAATGACACCACACAATTTGTAGTGGTGAATGAAGCAGGCGAACAAGTGCCTTATCAGCTGACCCACGATGGCAAACTCATTTTCCCCACCGAAGTGGCTGCTGGTGCTAGTGCCGTATATACTGTTCAGGTAGGGACTCCACAAGAGAACCTGTTTGAATCAGCTGTCTATGGACGCAAGTATCCCGAACGTGTGGATGATGTAGCTTGGGAAAACGACCGTACAGCCTATCGTACCTATGGCCCGGCTCTGCAAGCCAATGGCGAACGTGCCTTCGGATACGATGTATGGTTGAAACGTGTGCCCGAACTGGTGGTGGAAGACCGCTATGAGAAAGAACTTAGCCCCGCTACCAAAGCTCAGATTGACAGCTTGCGTCGGATAGGCCAAGGCGAAGAGGCCAACAAACTGTACCAGTCTGTATCATATCACGTTGACCATGGCAACGGACTCGACTGCTACAAGGTAGGTCCTACCCTCGGAGGTGGAGCTGCAGCCTTGTTGGTGGACGATGCCATCGTTTATCCTTACTGCTACGTGGGCGAACCTGAAATCCTTGACAACGGTCCTTTGCGCTTCACCGTGAAGCTCAACTATGGCCCCGCAGCCATCAAGGGTGATTCAGCTGTTGCCGAGACTCGTATCATTTCACTTGACAAAGGTTCACAGATGAACAAGACTGTCGTTGCCTACAATGGCCTCACCGTAGCCACTCCCGTAGCGGCAGGTATCGTTATCCATCCCGAGAACCCCGAGGCCTATGTACTGGATGCCGACAATGGATACGTGACTTACACCGACTTGAGCGACAACATCCACAACGGTAATGGTGAAATCTACCTCGGAATCACTTTCCCCAACGAGATGAAAGAAGCTAAAGCTGTACTTTTCACCGAAGAGGAGAGCAAGAGCCTTCGCGGTGGTGCTAGCGGACATGTGTTGGCCGTATCAGAATACAAGCCTAACACAGAGTTCACCTACTACTGGGGAAGCGGTTGGAGCAAATATGGATTTGATGCAACAACATGGAATGCCTACGTGGCTGAATTTGCACAGAAAGTACGCAATCCGCTCGTAGTGAAATATTGATTGCTATCCGATAGATATTTAACCCGAAAGTCCGTAAAACGGCTTTCGGGTTTTCTTTTTACTTGAATTTGTAAGGCAACAATATATATATATATATATGTAAAGGTACGCGCGTACCTTTATATAATAAGCCTTTTCTAGTTCATGAATGGCAGTTTTTCTCTCTCCCTTCCCAATCAGTGCTCCGTAGCCTTTTCAATCAGTGCTTCATTAGATCCTCAATCAGTGCTTCATTAGGTCCTCAATCAGTGCTTCATTAAGTCCTCAATCAGTGCTTCATTAGATGCCCAATCAGTGCTTCGTCAGACCTTCATTGGCCGAACACCCCTGTAACTACGATTCGCTGAAAAACATCAGCACTACCAAAGTAAAGAAAAATCCCTATTCCGTCTGGCAACGGCACGAACCCCGAAACAGAGCCTTTCTGCCCGTTGCCGACGAACAGGTCCGTCAAATGCAAGAGTTGAAGGTGGCATAGTCTTCAACTCTTTATGTTTTCAACCACCTGATTTTCAGTTCGATATTTTTCGTGCGTCAATCCCAGATTTTCCCGCCGAAGTGCCCCGAATTATCGCTTAAGCGTAAATCCAGTATCGCTTAAGCGTGACTGCATTTTCTCTTAAGCGATACCGAACTAATGCTTAAGCGTTTTTGAATTGCGCTTAAGCGTGGCTCAGTAACGCTTCGGGTGTTTGTGTGATTTGTAAATATTTACAAACGCATGATTTCGGTAAGGCAAAGAAATAAACCATGTTTTTTCTTTTGGTCTGCAAATATATAACAGAAGGTAGGGAAAGAATTATATAAAGTTCTTTTTCCCTACCTTTAAACATATAACTTTACTTTATCATTCGCATATATATAATGCGGATAAATTGAAGTAAAATTCAAATGGAGTCTGTACCCGACTGAATTTTGGCATTAGCAACTTTGATCGCTTCTTGCTTAAATTCATCTTCACCCTTTATAGCATCCAAAACTTTGTCAGCCACCCAAAGGATGAGAAGTTCTTTTTCATCAATCTTGAAATAGTTCGCAATCTGAATGACCTGAGTACGTTTTGCTCGTCTGTCGCCTCTTTCTATTTTTGAGAACATCGGAGTATCAATTTCAAGTAATGAAGCCAATTGTCTCTGCAAAACACCATGGGTGTCTCTAAGTTCTTTTATCTTTTGACCTAACAACATCTTTATTTCTTTTATAACTATTTGTTTAACCAATTATTTCCCAATAACCTGACTTGTCAGACCCAATTCGCTTAAGGATATTCTGTTCTTGAAGTCGTTTTATCGTTTGAGCAACCCATCTTCTTGAATAACCTGTTAGATTTGCGATATCTGTCATGGTTGCTCGTGGGTTACTACTTATTTGCTCTATGATTTTGAGTGCACTTTTGGGTGCAGTTTGCAGTGCACTTTCGAGTGCAGTTTGCAGTGCACTTTCTGGTGCACTCTTCTGTGCACTACGCTTTGAGGCCTTTAGCGAACTATCTTTATGAACAATGTCTGCAATAATGTTTCCTGCTGCTTTATGACAAGGAATAATAATGCGGAAGAACGTACGGTCTTCATCAGTTATGACTGTCGCACGTGGTGAACCGTTATTCTCTAGAACATTTTGTATGGTTGGAATGCCAGTGCTACGTCCCTCTGTCATATCAAGCTCTTTAAGATATTCTCCAAGACGACGGTTGCGGTAACGACGTGAAACAAGAATATCACAACGAGAAATATCAGCCACCGATATACTTCTATCAGGACCACCCACATTCTGAATGGTTATACCATCTGGCTCTACGGTTATCACCACAGGTTCCCACTCCTGATAATCACGGTGGTAAAGGCTGTTAGTCACACTTTCCTCTAATGCTTGATACGGATAGGTATAGAACTTTCTACTACGATAGTCATCATTGGGTTTGATGATACTTTGCATCACCAGCATACGTTT
>JAFXDL010000009.1 GCA_017516265.1 Bacteroidaceae bacterium | reverse complement strand
GCCCAGGCTGCTACCGGACAATTCTACGGCTATGGCTGGTACTTCGCGCACCACCTCATTGGTGTAGATGAAGGTGTAGAGCAACGGGTAGCCCAAGGGGACCAACAACAGGAAGATGAGCAATCCTTCATCGTGGAGGATGCGGTGGAACTCGTGGCGGAGGAGAGGCAGGAAGGTGGTGGACATGGTTCTTTGCAATATGTGTAAGTTCATTCCATATACTTATGTGAAAGTAGAGCGCGTTTCAGCCTTCCTAAGAAAGGGAGGGGGAGGAGAGCGAAGAGGAGCAGGGCTGCGTATGCTCCCAAGGAGTGGACAAGGGGATATCCGTTGAGCGCCTCATTACTATATATAAGGTAATAGTGGCGCAAGGGGAAGAGGCTGTTCAGTGTTTGCAGGGCCGGACTCATGGCCATGGCCGGAAAGGTGAAGCCTGAGATGGAGAACGAAACGACGCCCCATAAGGAGGCTATACTCATGGCCATGCGCATCCAAGGGACTGTGGCAAAGAGGAACACCCCCAACCCCTGCGAAGCCAATACCAGCAGTGCCGAAGCAGCCAGCATGGGCAGGGGACCGCTGTACAGCGGGAAGTGCAACCAGCCATAGAGCCACCCGTTGTAGGCTAAAGCCATTGTCAGAAATATGCCCGTCTGGGGCAGCAGTTTCCCCAAAAGGGCAAGCCCTATGCGTCCATTAGCCATACGGAGCCATCGGTGGGTGCTCCGGCCCTTCACTTCGGTACCGATGGAATAGACCGTGACCAACATGATTACCAATGAGAGCACACCGGGTAGCAGAGTGTTATTGAGGTACACTGAATAGTTGAGCCACGGGTTGTGCAACGGGTGGGTTTCCAATACGATGGGTTGCAGGATAGGCGTAGTCTGCCAAGGGGTGAGGCCGTGGGCATAGAGGGTGGATTGTACGATGGCTCCATCGGTCAGCTCTGAGAGGGTACGCATGTCCTTGTACAACAGGGAGCCTGCTACCAGGTAGGCATAGTTGAGATAGAAAGAAACGGTGGGTTGCCGGCCTGCCAATGCCTGTGCTTCCAGTTGCTCGGGCAGGTAGTAGAAGGCGTAAATCTCTCCTCGTCGCATAGCTTCCCCAGCTTCGGCTACGCTAGGATAGTGGGCTGTGATGGCTGTGTGTTGGAAGGCTTCCAAGCGGTGCGCTATCTGTCGTGAGGTGGCAGAACCGTCCATGCCCACAATTCCACAAGGGAGTTTGGTGGGTAGCCCGGCCGACATCAGTGTGGTGAACAGCAAGTAGCAGAGCAGGGGAGGGAGAACCATGCAAGGCAGATAGAGGGGGATTCCCTTCATGCGCAACCACTCTCGGAGGATGATACGGATAAGAATATGGGTCATGACGCCTTAATTCATTTTGACAACCAGGCTCATTCCCGGGCGTAATCCGGCAACGGAATCCATCGGAATGGCTTTTACTTCGAAAGTTTTCAAGTCGTATTCCCCTGTTACTTTGGTGGCTTTCCATGCAGCATAGGTGCCCAAGTCTTTCAGATAGGTCACCCGCATGGGAATCAGAGTGTCCAGGGCTGGCGAATAAGCTTCGAAGTGTGCTCCGATGGGGAAGTGTCGCAAGCGGTCTTCGCGGACATTGAAACTGCCCCATAAGTGGCTCATCAGTGTGATGCTCATGATAGGGGCGCCACTTCCTACCAGTTCGTCACGCATAGGGTAGATGGTGGACACTTCGCCGCTCATGGGAGCCAGGAGTACCGTCTCCTCAACATATGATTCCACTTCGGCCACTCCCCCTTGTGCCTGCCGGACTTGTGCGGCTGTAATTTCCTTGTCCTCCATTTGAGCTCCTTGTTGGGCCATTTCGTATTGCAGGCGGGCTGCCTTCTCGGTAGCCGTCATGGCATTGAAGTTTGCCAATGCTTCATCATACTGTTGGGCAGTCATCACTCCCTCTTGAAAGAGGCGGGCAATGCGGACGTAGGTCTTTTCCGCAATTTCCCGTCCGGCGATGGCTTTCTGCCACATCTCGTATGCCGACAACAGGATTTCGCGACGGGCAGGGCTGTGGCTTTTTTCGTTCAATGCCTCGGCGGCGGTGCGGACAGCTTCTGCTTGTGTGAGCTTGGCCTCTATATCGGGAGCGGTCAGGGTGACGAGGGTGTCGCCAGGATTCACCCAATCCCCTTGAGTGACATAAAACTTCAGGATACGTCCGGGGACTTTGCTGGAAACTCGGTATTCATCGGCTTCGGCTTCCCCTTCGATAAACTCTTCATCTTTTCCGAGGAATAGCAGTCCGATGATGGCTACGATGAGTACAACGGCTATCAGTGTGCTCAAGGCAAACATGATGTTGCGACGGTCAGATGCTGTGTTGGTCTTCATACGGCAGTGGTTATGGTTGAATGTTTGATATGAGTTTTTTACTTGCGGAAGTTAATGTCCCTTGTGCTCTTTTGAGGTTAGCCTCTGCTATTCGGATGCTTATCAGCGCGTCAATGTTGGCTGATTGGGCCGCAAGCCAAGCTGTCTGTGCTTCCAGTACTTGACTGGAAGAGATTACTCCTTCCTGAAATCCAAGGTTGGCAATGCGAAGATTCTCTTGCGCCCTTTGACTATTCCGTTGGCTGATGGTATGGCTTCTGTAGGCTTCTTCTAACTGATAAACGGATTGGCGGACCTGCAGAGATACCAATTCTTTGGCTTCCTCCAGTTCATATTGGGAGATGCGTGCTTCGGCTTGGGCTTTCTTTGTCTTGTTGAGGCCTTCTCCCCAATGGAATATAGGGATGTTGACTAGTAAACCGATATTCCATGTGCCTCTGAACTTTTTCTCGAATCCGTTCAGAAGTGAAGGTTTACTGAGCAGATAGTTGCCTGTGAGGGCTATGGTGGGGAGAAATTCTGATTTGGTCAGTTGGATTTTCTCCTGATAGATGTCTGTAGCCAGTATCAATTGCTGTATTTCGGGACGATTTTGTGTGGAGATGGCATAGGATGTGGGAGGGACTGGTATGGTGGAGAGCATCTGAAGGGATTCGTCGCTCAAGCGGATAGCGCTGTCCAATGGTAATCCGCATAACATGCAGAGGAGCATCCGGCTCAAGGCCAATCCGTCGTTGGCTTGTGACAAGGCCAGTTCCGCTTCTCCTGTTTTTACTTTTACGGCCAGTGCGTCAGCTCGGGTGGCAATGCCGGCTTCGGTCAGCTTGTTGATGTCTTCTTCTAAGGTTGTGGTCAACTTCAGAAAACTTTCGGCCAACTTTTTCTTGTGCACCAGGGAGATTACTTGCCAGTAGGCTTCGTCTGCAGAAAGGATGACAGATTGTCGCTCCTGCTCCTGTTCCCATCCGGCTATTTGGTAGAGGTGCTTTGTGATGCGGTGGTAAGCTCTTATCTTGCCACCCATGTAGATGGGTTGTGTCAGGGTGAGTGCACCGCTCCATAGGTTTCGGGTGTCAGTGCGTAGGAGGTTGTTCACTCTCTGGCCAAGAAGGTTCAAGGGAGAAGCGATATCGGTTCTCCCCAATAATTCTATCAAGGGTGACAGTTGGTCGGGAAGAAGACCGGATATATTCGTGAGGCTGTACTTTAATTCGTCCTGTACCGTAGTTCCCAAAGCTGAAAGAGCCTGCTTTTGGTGCTTGCTGAGCAGTGAGACGGATTGGGTGTTGTGTAGGTAAGTACCTGTAGCTTTCAGTTTGGGAAGATAGTTGGTGAAAGCCGCTTTTTGTTCGTAGTGTGCTGCCGCAATCTTTTCATGGCTGATGCGCAACCTTTTGTTATTCGTGAGGGCTAGTATGCGACAACTGTCCAAAGATAATGAGTCTTGGGCTTTGCAAATACAGGCAAAGGTTAAGGAGAGAATCAGGAATGAAAGATGTCTGTACATAGGATTTTTTTTCTCCTCAAACAATCATGTCGGCTTTTTGGTTTACTCCGGCAATTACTTGGCGGTTTATTTTTTTTCTTGTCTTTTACCTTATTCAAGTTTCGTATGTACAATTTTCAGGAGACAGGAGTGTAGGAGTGACGCTTCGCTTAGGAGTGTAGACGATAGTGTTGCTTGCATGACGTGCTTTTCTATCATAGTCAAAGCTATTGTCTACACTCCTACACTTCTGCCTCCTACACTCCTGCAACTTCTCTACTTGCGAAAGTTGAATACCTTACTATATTATAAGGCCGTATGGAGGGCTTTTTCTGCAGGAAAAGCTTGTTTTTGCTCCCTTTTGTTGCGAAAGATTACAAAATGTCAGTATGGGGATAAAATTTTTCAGAAAAAAGTTTGGAGATTCAGTTTTAATTGCTACCTTTGCCCGTGAAATGATAACATTTTATCATTAAACCTTAACATTTGAGCTATGAACATCCAGCAGATTATGATCTCTCTGGAAGCAAAGCATCCGGGAGAAAGTGAGTATTTGCAAGCTGTGCGTGAAGTGCTTCTCTCTATTGAGGAAATCTACAATCAGCATCCTGAGTTTGAAAAGGCCGGTTTGATAGAACGGTTGGTAGAACCTGACAGGATTTTTACCTTTAAGGTTCCTTGGGTGGATGATAATGGCAAAGTTCAAGTGAATTTGGGTTATCGGGTGCAGTTCAATAATGCGATAGGCCCTTACAAGGGAGGTATCCGTTTCCATGCTTCTGTCAATCTGTCGATTCTGAAGTTCTTGGGATTTGAACAAACCTTCAAGAATGCACTCACAACATTGCCTATGGGAGGCGGTAAAGGAGGTTCGGACTTCTCGCCTCGCGGAAAGAGCAACGGTGAAGTGATGCGTTTCTGTCAGGCTTTCATGCTGGAGCTATGGCGTCATTTGGGTCCTGATATGGATGTGCCGGCTGGTGACATCGGAGTGGGAGGCCGTGAAGTGGGCTATATGTTCGGCATGTACAAGAAATTGACTCGTGAATTTACGGGGACATTCACTGGCAAGGGACTGGAATTTGGAGGCTCACTCATACGGCCGGAAGCTACGGGATTTGGCGGATTGTACTTTGTACATCACATGCTGGAAACCAAAGGCATTGATATAAAAGGTAAAACAGTAGCTGTCTCAGGCTTCGGAAATGTTGCTTGGGGGGCTGTGACCAAAGCAACTCAATTGGGTGCGAAAGTGGTGACAATCAGTGGTCCTGATGGATATGTTTATGATCCGGAAGGTATCAGTGGTGACAAGATAGATTACATGTTGGAACTCAGATCGTCGGGAGAAGACATAGTAGCGCCATATGCCGAGAAATATCCTTCGGCGACATTCTATCCGGGGCGTCGCCCGTGGGAAGTCAAAGTGGACATTGCATTGCCTTGTGCTACGCAGAATGAACTGAATGGCGAAGATGCCCAACGATTGGTCGATAACAAGGTGGCGTGTGTAGGGGAAATATCCAATATGGGGTGTACGCCCGAAGCGATAGAGGTCTTTATCAAGAATAGAATCCTGTATGCTCCTGGAAAGGCAGTAAATGCCGGTGGAGTGGCAACGTCAGGCTTGGAGATGAGCCAAAATGCCATGCACATCAGTTGGAGTGCCAAGGAGGTGGATGAACGTCTGCATGGCATTATGCAAGGTATCCATCAACAATGTGTTGAATATGGTACTGAGCCTGACGGTTATATCAACTATGTGAAGGGTGCTAATATAGCAGGATTCATGAAAGTGGCTAAGGCCATGCTTGCACAAGGTGTCGTGTAGGCTTTGAATAGAGGAAATTCTCATAATGAAATATCTCGTTTAGTTGTATTTGTATTTTGTATTGTAGTGTGCTGCTCGCCTCCTGTGACTGGACGCGGGCAGTTTTTTTTGTACCTTTCTTGTTAATGCGCGTTAACTTATTGCGGGAAATGCCTCTTCTTTCAATGAAAAGCACTATATTTGCCGAATCTGTTTTTTTAATGAACATATAGTCATGAATGATAATCGTAAAATCTTTGTTGTAATCATAGCAATTTTGGTTGTAGGTTTGGCTGTTGTTTCGTACTTTCTGGTGCAGAAGAGTAATGAGAACGAGGAGATGGCCGTACTTTTTGAGATAGAAAAAGAGGAGATGGAAAATGAATACTCCACCTTTGCCAATCAATATGAGGAATTGCAAGTGCAAATCAACAATGATTCGTTGCAAATCAAACTTGAACGTGAGAAATTGAAGACCCAACGTCTGTTGGAGGAGTTGCGCCAGACGAAATCTACAAATGCCGCAGAGATAGCCCGTTTGAAGAAAGAGTTGAGGACTGTGCGTGCCGTGATGCGTAGCTATGTCTTGCAGATAGACTCGCTGAATCAGTTGAATCAGGCATTGGTTACGGAAAACAAGAAGGTAAAGGCGCAATATCGTGAAGCGGCCCAACAGATGACGAAACTTTCTGAAGAAAAAGAAGAGCTGAACCAAAAGGTGGCTTTGGCAGCCCAATTGGATGCTACGGGTATTACGCTGGAGATGAAGAACAAGAGGGGTAAAGAGACCGATAAACTCAAGCGCGCGACAAAGTTGGCTATAGGATTCAAAATCGCCAAAAATGCGACGGCACAAACAGGGGAGCGTTGCATTTATGTCCGCATCATGAGACCTAACGGAGATATTCTGGCGAAGGGAAGCGATACTACGTTTGAGTATGAAAACCGTCAATTGCAATATTCAATCCGCAAATATATCGAATATACAGGAGAAGAGCAGGATGCTACGGTATATTGGGATGTCGAAGAATTCTTGAGCCCAGGAGTTTATACCGTATATTTGTTTGCGGACGGTAATATGATTGGCTCTCAAGAATTTGATTTGAAATAAGCGTTGGCTGGATAGCCATAAATGGAAAGGCAGAATTATTTAAGTTTTAAAAAAACATTCTTCTTCCCTTGTCTGTTTAAAGGAAAACTATTAATTTTGCCCCCGAATCGCTGCTGTGGTAGGGAGCGATTCTTCTAATATCTATTTTTTAATAAAACCAATTATGAATTTATACGTTCGTTTTTTTGATTACGAAGCATTGGTGCCTGACGAGGCTTCCGTATTGGATTTCTTATCTACTATACCTCAAATTCGGATGGAGTGTGTATCAGAGAAGAAATTGCATAAGTTTATAGAAGGGGATTCCCGTTATCCCTTTAAAGGAAAGATTGATGACCGCAATTATTATCTGGTTATCAAGACTGAGGCTCCTACATTGGAAGCCTTTCAAGAGAATCAGCAGGTGATAAACCAACATCCGGTAGGAAGTTTGAAGAAAGGACCTGTGGAAATGCCGCGTACAGAGTCACGTGAGAAGCAGTTGTGTGTGGAGCATTATGGTTGGTACGAGGCTGGTTTGGTGTTCAAGCGTGCAATGCCTGGCGATGAAACCCGTAAGTTTCAATATGTGGATACTCCTTTCCGGGTACGCTTGAAGGCGTATAGCGGTCAGGATTGTTATAATCGGATAGTAGATCATTTGCGGTCGCGTCCCGAAGTGGATCCCAGAAGCCAGTTTCCTTCTGTGAAAGGAAAGAATTTCGAGTTCTATTTCTTGGAGGAATGTAATTGATTTTATTTTTCTTTCAGGCACGGATTACACGGATTAATACGGCTTTTTATACTTCGTTGCGTATAATTTATCCGTGAAATCCGTGTAATCCGTGCCTATTTTTTTTCCCTTTAATCAACATTGTGGATGCGGATGCATCATTTTCGGAATTGTAGTTTCCCTTTCCGTTTTTTCTCCCTCGTTATGAAAAAAATATTTGCAGGTAGGGAAAAAAAATGCATATTCTTTGGCCTTATAATATAAATTACCTATTTTTGCAAAGTTTTATACAAAATATAACCTTATTGGACGCATTCAGCGCCAGTATGAACAGAAATTGCTAATAACTATTAAGAATACAGAATCCTATTTAGAAACAGAAAATAATAACCTAATAATACTGTAATAATATGCTGAACAAGAATGCAAAATGGCTCCTATGGGGGAGCTTGGCTCTTTGTTGCGGTTGTGTGGACAACGCCTACGACCTCAACAAGGATATTGTGATGGATGTGACGATTGCCGGCAATAAGATTACTTTGCCCGTAAGTAATGTCAAACCCATCGTGTTGGATTCGCTTATTGATGTCAATGACATTGATATGCTGGAGAAATTGGATGGTGTTTATAGCCTCAAAAAGTCAGACGTTATTGACCCGATTGATATTGAAATTGATCCCATAAAAATCAATATCGACCCTGTCACCCACTCCAGTACCTTCCAATTTGAGGAGGTCAAAATTGATGAGGCTGTGTTGAATGAAGTGGTAAAAGAGCAGGAGTTCAAAGTCAACAACGTTTCTATTGATGACTTGAACGAATCTTTGCCTACCTTGGAGACAAGTGTGCCGAAGAATTTGTACACTCCCGAGATGGAGGAGCAAATTAAGTCTTTGGGAAGTTCAGATGTTATTTCGATTCCGTTGGACGGAACATTCAGCACTGATGAGGAAGAGGTTGGTTTTGACTTCGATTATACTTTGCCTGGAGAAATCAAGGAAATCACAGATATTACTTTTAATAACCTCATTCAGTTCAAAGTTTCCAATCCGAAGAATCTTGATGCCGTGAAAAAGACCATTTCGTTCACGGCAACATTCCCCGAAGGTTTTGTGCTTAAGAAAGATGAGAGTGCGCCAGAGGCTGACAAATATACAACCCCTCTTCCTAATCAGGTAGTTGTGAGTGGAGTAGACGCTCAAGGTGAAACCACAGTGTTGCAATTCTATATTGAATCATTGAACGGGTTGGAGAACCGTGATGGGAAAATCTCATTTAATGACAAAATCATATATCAGGTTGACTACACGTTGGAAGGCAATTTGGATGTCCCTGCCGGTACAGATTGGGATGTGTTCAAGGAAGATCTCAAGTTCCTCGTTTCTATGGACCACAAGGTGTCGTTTGATGATGCCAAAGGAAGCACCAACGATATCGATGTGGAATTTGAACGAATGGATTTCGATTTTTCGGCACATTTCGATGATTTGGAGCATATCGATTCTATACTGTACATCGATTTTGATGCCTCAAGTAGTAAAATCGGATTCACAACTAATTTGGGTGAAGACGTTGGAGGTTTTGAACCATTCACATTGAAAGAGGGATGCCTGTTGAAACTTTCTTTCCCCGAAAAATTTATTTTGGATTTGGATCAATGTGTATATCCCAAGGAGGTTGCTACCTATAAAAATGAAGAACATGCCTTCTATATCAGCGATGTGAACAAATTGCATGGCTTCCAATGGGAATTGGCCATTGACCGTATTGATGTGAACAAAGAGGTGGATTCTATTGAACATTCATGTGATTTGGATGCAACTGCCTCTATCAGTGTGGCTTCAGAAGATGGCTTGTTGCAACTTGGTGCGACATCAGTAGAGTCGTTCAATTCGACATTGCAGAAATTGCAAAGCAAGAATGTGGTTTTCACAATGGAAGAAACACATCTGCATATTGATGAGGCGGTAGTGTTGACTGAAGTTATCCACGAAGATATAGAAGAGTACACCTCATTCTCGGTAAATGAAAAGATTGACGATGGTGTCAAGCGAATTGAAAGCATCGGATTCTATAAGGATGTTCCTGTTGTCTTGGACGTGGATTTGACAGGCGTAGAAGATTTGAATACGATTGTTCATCTGAACCTGGATGTGACACTTCCTTCTTTCTTGGTCTTGGATAGCCAGGATGAGAGAGTGAATCTCCATGACGGAAAGATGACTATAAAAGCGGATTACAATCCTCAAGTAGGGAAACTGGAAATCGGTCTGTTGGCAAGAGAAATCCTTTTTGCTGGTGAAGAATTTCCCAATGGTATGGAATTGAAAGATTCTATCGGAAACTACTACCTGGTTTATGATTCGGATGTACCTATCATTGGTGAAGCTTACATTGATGAAACGGAAATGCACTCTACCATTTTGGGTAAGGACATCGGTATCCATGTGAATTTCAACATCGGTGAAATGGAAGTGAAGAAGTTCAGCGGTATCTATTGCGGTGAAATTGATGACATTCAGGAGAGTATCGACTTTGACCTTGGTGAAGATTTGGATTTCTTGAAGGACGAAGGCAATACCATCACTCTGTCAGATCCGCAAATCGAATTCACAATCGACAATCCCGTAAGTATTCCTGTGGATATGGCTCTAACGTTGTTTGGAAAAGACGATAATGGAAATGTCATTGAAACCTCTCGTGTAAACGCTGCGATACGCTTGGAGCCTGCCGATTATGATGAGGCAACGGGTGAGGTGGTTACTCGCGAATTCAAATACTTGTTGACCAATAAGGAGACTTCGAAAGTCGGTTATACGAATGTGGTGATTCCGAATTTGAGCGATTTGTTGAAGAGAATCCCCAATTCGTTGGACATTGAGCTGAAACCGACGATAGACGAAGAGTTCACCCACCATGTCGATTTGTCGAAAGAGTTGGTTTTCCATCCTGCGTATGATGTGGTGGTACCTGTGAAGTTCGACAACATACATATCGAATATACCGAGTTGGTTGATGACCTCAACAAAGACCTTGGTGAGGCATTGGAGCACTTTGCCAATATCACGGTCAAGGCCGACATGAACATCCGTAATACGGTACCTGTGGGATTGACACTTACTTTAGAACCCCTTGATGCCTATGGCAATATTATTGAAGGCGTTGAGATTGAGGATGTGCAGATTGCAGCAGGTGCTGGTGAAGACATTAATGGAACGGAGGCTTCTGAAAATCAGGTTGAGAAGTTGCAATTGATCGTAAAGAGCAAGGGCGATGTTCTCCGTAAGCTGGATAAATTGAACCTCATAATTAAAGGCGATGTTGACGAGACCGTTGGCGGTGTGGCACTTACTCCCGAGCAAGGTGTACACATTACAGACATCGTATTGGAAGTCACAGGTGATGTAGAAACTAATTTAGATGAACTATAATAAAAGGTAAAGACGATGAAACAATTTAAATATATTGCGGCCGCTTTGGTGATTGTCTCCTCTGCTTTGAATGTTGGGGCACAAACGGCCAAGTCATCCTATTTTATGGATGGTGCATTTCATAATACGCAGATGAATCCTGCAATGAAAGCTGAACGTAATTTCATCAGTTTCCCGGTGTTGGGCAACATGGGAGTCTCGGCGAATGGAAATGTCGGACTTTCCAATTTCCTCCATCCTCAGGGGGATAATGAATTGGTTACGTTCATGCACAAGTCGGTTTCCGCGGATGATTTCTTGGGTGATCTTCCCTCTACTACCAAAATAGGGATGAACTTTGACATGACCCTTTTTGCCTTAGGATTCAAAGGATTTGGCGGATATAACACGCTGAACTTGACTTTGCGTTCGCAAATGGGTATCAACCTGCCCAAGGGAATGTTTGAATTCATGAAGCGGGGTTTTTCAAAGAACCAATATTCTTTCTCAGACCTCAATGTCAATTCAATGAACTATGCTGCCATTACAATTGGCCATTCTCGTGAAATCATCGAGAATCTTCGTGTCGGAGTCAACCTCAAGTATCTTATCGGATTGGGTTATGCCAATTTCAATGTGGATAAGATGAATCTGACCATGCAGGATGATGTCTGGATGGCAGAGTCTTATGCGACAGGTAGTCTTGCTACTATTGGTGAGGCGAGATGGGAACTTGATGAAAACGGACAGATTGACGACTTTGATATGCAGTTCAATAGCCCTATGGCTTCTGGTTTTGCGGTTGATTTTGGAGCCACGTATGATTTCAAGGACCTGGTGGATGGATTGAAAGTTTCGGCTTCTGTGACCGATTTGGGATTCATCAACTGGAAGCACATGATTAAGGCCAACACCAAAGATGCGCAGGTTCGTTTTGAAGGGTTCAAGGAAATCGACATTGATGATTTTGAAACGAGTGTGGAAGACCAGTTGGATGAAATCAAAGATGATGCAGAAGAGATGATGGAACTCTATGGTAGTCAACAGGCTGAGAGTAAGAGAACCAATCTGGCTGCTACCATGTATTTGGGGGCCGAGTATGAAATGCCTTTCTACAAGCCGTTGTCAGTGGGTATATTGTACACGAATCGTTTCAGCGATGTCAATGGTATGTATGATTTCCGTGGTTTCTTGACCGTGTCTCCCCTCAAGTGGTTCGAGGCTTCTGTCAACTATGGCGTCTCAACGTATGGTTCAGGATTCGGATGGATGCTGAATTTCCATCCGGTAGGATTCTCTATGTTCTTGGGTAGTGATTTTATGATTACGGATGTTTCGCCTCAGTTTGTTCCTGTCAATAAACTGAATGCAAACTTTACCTTTGGTATTTCGATACCATTCGGACGTAGAGGATAAAGGTTTATTAGGCACGGATTATACGGATAAATAATCCCAAGTTCTAAGTTTAAGGTTTAAAGTTCAAAAGGAATGCAGTTTGGACTTTAAACCTTAAACTTTGAACCTTGAACCAAAGAAAAACCGCATTAATCCGTGTAATCTGTGCTTAAAATACATATACGGTTGGTTTTTCCACTTGTTAAGTGTAAAAAAGTGTAAATATATGCCTTTCATGTCGTAAAAAAGTATCATCTTTGCATTATGAATTGGTTTGAGAATTGGTTTGAGCATATCACTATACTTGACATTATAGTCAAAGGCTTTATTGTGGGTGTCGTAGTGTCGGCTCCATTAGGGCCTGTAGGGGTGCTTTGTATCCAGCGTACACTCAACAAGGGGAGGTGGTATGGCTTTGTCACAGGTTTGGGAGCCGCGCTCAGTGATATCATCTATGCACTGATTACCGGTTACGGCATGAACTTTGTGGCCGAGTTTATTGAAAATCCTCAAACCATGTATTACTTCCAACTTATTGGTAGTATAATGCTCTTCTGCTTCGGTGTCTATACTTTCCGTAGCAATCCGGCGGCCAGCATTCGTCCCGTTTCGGGCAACAAGGGAAGTCTGATCCGAAATTTTGTGACAGCATTCTTTGTCACCCTTTCCAATCCGTTCATTATCCGTTTGTTCATCGGCCTGTTTGCCCGTTTTTCATTTGTCTTTCCTGACGAGTTCGCATACGAGCAGTCATTGGGTTATCTGGCCATAGTGGGAGGTGCTCTCACATGGTGGTTTCTGATTACCTATCTGGTAGATAAACTTCGTGCACGTTTCGACTTGCGCGGTATTTGGATATTGAACCGCATTATCGGAGTTGTGGTGATGTTGGCATCTGTTGTAAGTGCCGTCTTCACATTGATAGGCAAGACTTTGTACTAAAGCCCCCCTCAATCCCCCCGAAAGGGGGAAGCTCAAAGTTATAATTGATAATAGACTCAACTTTCGCAAGTAAAAGGAGTTGCAGGAGTTCAGAAGTTACAGGAGTTCAGACGATAGTTCTGACTGTACTTTACATGGTGTTCAAAACCATTGTCTGAACTCCTGAGCGAAGCGAAAACTCCTGACCATACCTTTGTGTAAGAATCAGAAGAGATTTTCGACTGACCGAAGGGAAGTAACTCCTGAACTCCAGAAAGTTGAACTTGTGAAACTTGAATAATTGATAATTGATAATTAATAAAAGCGTGTTTGTTTCAAAGCAACTTAAGGAAAGTAATATAGCAGAATACTTGCTCTATATGTGGCAGGTTGAGGACATGATTCGTGCCAATGGCATGGATATGGAGCGTATCAGCCAGACTTTGGTGGCACCGGCCCGTTTGGATGCAGAGCGCGAGGCTCAATTGGTAGAGTGGTATGAGAATCTGATAGAGATGATGCGTATGGAGGGTGTCTCCGAACGTGGACATTTGCAGATTAACAAAAATATCATCGCCCTTCTTACCGATTTGCATCTGCAGTTGCTGAAATCTACTAAATTTCCCTTCTACAGTGCAGCCTATTACAAGGCATTGCCTTTCATCGTGGAATTGCGCACACAGGGAGACAACCGCAATCTCTCGGAACTGGAGAACTGTTTCGAGGTGCTCTATGGTGTGTTACTCCTCAAGTTGCAGAAGCGGGACATCAGCGAGGGTACGCTTCAGGCTGTCAAGTCCATCAGCCAGTTGCTGGGCTTGTTGAGTGACTATTACAAGAAGGATAGGGCAGGGGAACTGGAATTGTAGAAGTTCCACTCAAACCCTCCTCAAAAAGAGAGGATTTTGAAAGACATGTAGTCTCTGAACTCTCCCCCTTTTGGGGAGTTGGAGGGGGCTTTAATATAAGGAATCGTGATGAAAAATATTTTGATTACAGGAGCCAACGGACAGTTGGGAAATGAAATGCGGGTGCTCTCAGCCGGGCATCCCGAGTACACTTACTTCTTTACTGACGTAGAGGAGTTGGACATTTGCAATGAGCAGGCGGTGATGGACTTTGTGCAGGCAAATGCCATTGATTGCATCGTCAACTGTGCAGCCTATACCGCAGTAGATAAGGCTGAGGAGAACGAAGCCTTTTGTGACAAACTCAATCATGTAGCCCCCGGCTATTTGGCCAAAGCTGCAGCAGCCCGTGGTGCAGCCTTGATACAGGTCTCTACCGACTATGTCTTTGACGGAACGAACCATATACCTTACCGCGAGACAGAGCCAACGTGCCCCAATTCCGTGTATGGACGTACCAAGTTGGCTGGTGAGCAGGAAGCCATGAATTTGTGCAAGCGGACCATGATTATCCGTACCGCATGGCTTTACTCCACTTTTGGTAACAACTTTGTGAAGACCATGCTTCGTCTTGGTCGCGAGAAGGAACAGTTGGGTGTCATCTTCGACCAGATAGGGACTCCTACCTATGCGCGCGACTTGGCTCGTGCCATCTATGCTGCCATAGCCAAGGATGTACCTGCCGGCATCTTCCACTTCAGCAACGAGGGTGTCTGCTCCTGGTACGATTTCACCCGTGCCATCCATCGCATAGCAGGTATCACCACTTGCCGTGTGCGTCCGCTCCATACCGAGGAGTATCCCACTCCGGCTGCCCGTCCCCACTACTCCGTGCTTGATAAAACGAAAATAAAGGAGACACTGGGCATCGAAATCCCTTATTGGGAAGAGAGCCTTAGGGAGTGCATGGAGCAGTTGTAATTTTAGGCACGGATTTTTCGCTTTGCTCAAGGGAACTCCGCGGATGACACGGTTTCCATGCGGCACAGGGATTACGCGGATAGGCTTGCGCCTTTAGATGTAAATTATATTGTACGGTGTAGATTATGTTATACGAAGAGCTGTCAAAGGACATCATCAGTGCCTTTTACGAAGTGCATAAAGTGTTAGGTTTTGGCTTTTTGGAGAATGTCTATCAGAATGCCTTGTATAAGGAATTGGTGAAACGTGGATTGAAGTGTGAATGCCAAAAGGAATTGGATGTATATTATAAAGGTGAAATTGTGGGCGTGTACAAAGCAGATATAATAGTGGAGGATTGCATCATATTGGAACTAAAAGCGGTTTCCACATTGCGTCCTGAGCACGAATGGCAATTGATAAATTATTTGAAAGCTACAGATTTAAAGGTCGGCTTATTGTTGAACTTTGGAGTTCATGCCGAAATAAAACGTAAAATACTAACATGTTAATAAATAGAAAATAAAGGCGAGCCTTTCCGTGTACTCCTTGTGCCGCATGGTAATCCGTGTAATCCGCGTAATCCGTGCCTAAAAAGTATAAGAAAGAGATTTATATTAATCCGTGTACTCCCAGTGCCGCATGGAAACCGTGTAATCCGCGTAATCCTTGCCTAAAAAGTATAAGAAAGAGATTTATATTAATCCGTGTACTCCCAGTGCCGCATGGAAACCGTGTAATCCGCGTAATCCGTGCCTAAAAACAAAATTATGAACCAGGAAATAGAAAGAAGAAGAACCTTTGCGATTATCGCACACCCGGATGCGGGTAAGACGTCACTCACCGAAAAGTTGTTGCTTTTTGGTGGACAGATACAGGTGGCAGGTGCCGTCAAGAGTAATAAAATCAAGAAGACGGCAACCTCCGACTGGATGGACATCGAGAAACAGCGTGGTATCTCGGTCACAACCTCTGTGATGGAGTTTGACTATCATGACTATAAAATCAATATCCTTGACACTCCCGGTCACCAGGACTTTGCTGAGGACACTTACCGCACCTTGACGGCTGTGGATTCCGTCATCATCGTCGTCGATGGTGCTAAGGGTGTGGAGACCCAGACACGCAAACTCATGGAAGTCTGCCGTATGCGCAAGACACCCGTCATCATCTTTGTCAATAAGATGGACCGCGAGGCCAAAGACCCCTTTGACCTGTTGGACGAACTGGAGGAAGAACTCCATATCCACGTGCGTCCCCTCACTTGGCCCATCGAGAGTGGCGAGCGCTTCAAGGGTGTATATAACCTCTATGAGCACAACCTCAACCTCTTCCAGCCTTCCAAGCAAGTGGTGGCCGAGAAGGTGGCCGTAGATATCAACACCGAGGAACTGGACAATCATATCGGCTCAGATTTGGCGGACAAACTCCGTGGTGAACTGGAGCTGCTCGAAGGGGTCTATCCCGAGTTCGAGACTACGGAATACCTCAGAGGCGAGTTGGCACCTGTCTTCTTCGGTTCGGCTCTGAACAACTTCGGTGTGGAGGAGTTGCTCAATACTTTTGTGGAGATTGCTCCCAGTCCTCGTCCCACCAAGACGGAGGAACGCGAGGTGAATCCCGATGAAGAGAAGTTCACAGGCTTCATCTTCAAGATTACGGCCAACATCGACCCCAATCACCGTTCTTGCATTGCTTTCTGTAAAGTCTGCTCGGGCAAGTTCTCGCGCAATACCCCTTATTACCATGTCCGCCACGACAAGACCATGCGTTTCTCCAGCCCTACACAGTTCATGGCTCAGCGCAAGACAACCGTCGATGAAGCTTGGGCAGGCGACATCATCGGACTGCCCGACAACGGAACCTTCAAGATTGGTGATACCCTCACCGAGGGGGAGAAACTCCATTTCCGTGGTATTCCCAGCTTCTCGCCTGAGATGTTCAAGTATATCGAGAATGCCGACCCCATGAAGCAGAAGCAGTTGGCCAAGGGTATCGACCAGTTGATGGACGAAGGTGTGGCACAGCTCTTTGTCAACCAGTTCAATGGGCGTAAGCTCATCGGTACCGTCGGACAACTTCAGTTCGAGGTCATCCAGTACCGTCTTGAGAACGAGTACAATGCCAAGTGCCGTTGGGAGCCTGTCAGTCTCTACAAAGCCTGCTGGATTGAGAGTGACGACCCTGCCCAGCTCGAAGCCTTCAAGAAGCGCAAGTACCAGTACATGGCCAAGGACCGCGAAGGCCGCGACGTCTTCCTGGCCGACAGTGGCTATGTGCTTCAGATGGCCCAGAACGATTTCGAACACATCCGCTTCCACTTCACCAGCGAGTTCTGATTTACAAATTGTCAGATTGTATATTTCCATTGCGAGAATCGCGTATTTGCGCCCGAAAAGAGATTTGGACGTAAATACGCGATTTTTGCAGCCTTTTATTGACTTATCTGTTTGATAATTATACAAGTATAGGATTTGTACCTCTCAAAAAGGCATAGTTCTGTGCGTGGATGACAGTGGGAAACCGTCAAGCGACTGAGGGAGAACAGCGCATAAAAGTGATGTTTTCCAGTCCGACAGCTGTCGGACCGCAGTCGAACAACTGTCGGACTCCAGTCGGACAGTTGCCCGGCTCCGGTCTGACAGCTGTCCGTCGGCGGACAAACAGCTGTTTGTCTGCCGACCGATTGCTTTCTTCCTTCTTTATAAGGCCATTTTTTCATTCTAAAAGGTGTTGTCTCTGAAGAATTATAAGGCTGAAAAGATACCGAAAAGGGGCTGTTCCTGTATATTTATGCAATTATCCGCCTTCAGAACTGTATATTTATGCAGAAACAGCCTTTCCTGAAGATTACAAAATGTAAGTGTTTGGGCTCTCTGAGTAGCAGTTGTCTGTCTATTTGTCTTTCTAAAGGATGAAGGTGCGGATTTTCTTTGGTTCAAAGTTTAAGGTTCAAAGTTTAAACAGAATTCTCTTTGGTGTCCAATTTGATGTGCCCTGTTTTTGCACTAATTTAACGCAAGTTCGATATAAGGAGCAGAGTAACTATCACTCCTCCCCTAAGTTAGGGGAGGTGGCCTTAGGCCGGAGGAGTGTGTGAAAATGAAGACTTTATATACACACGCCCTCCCCCTACGGGGACTCCCTCTAACTTAGAGGGAGAGCTTGAATACTACTGAACCTTATAGACTTACGCGTTGAATCAGAACTCAAAACAGGGTACAACAAATTGGACAGCCTATGTTTCAAGGTAAGGAGTCTGATTGCCAACAGTCGTAACTATTCAGTGATAAAAAACACAATTTTAGGCACGGATGACACGGATTCCCCCCCCCCTCATAAAACGCCTGCGTTTTATCCGTGGTAATCCATCAACGCGCCGAATGGTACAACCGTGTTATCCGTGTCATCCGCGCCTAAAATAAAAACTTAGAGTGCCTCTGTGTTCTAAACAATTTGTTTCGCTGAGTAGTTACCAGCAGTCGTTGTAAACTTAAATTTTCCTAAAATAGGACATTGTTAATGTTAATTAACAAATGGGGGGGGTAAAATGAAGCTTTTTTAATACATTTGCAGCCAAATGTACACTTGTTAACCCTGTGTCTGCCAAGATAATTAAGGAACAGGTGCGCGCGCGAACCTTAATAATACTGTAACGTGGAATCTAAATGCTAATATTGTGTTTTACTAAATAATTATTAACTATTAAACTTTAATGACATGAAACTATCAAAACGTTTCTTCGGACTCATTGCAGCCGCGCTGCTCACTACGAGCGCATGGGCACAGACGATGACGTTCACGTATGCGGGGGATGTGACAGCCACCCCGTCAGAGATGGCCGACGGCTCTTGGCTGGTGCAACTGCCTGGAGGCACGGATTTGAATGCCGCTATTACCGGCGTGAAAGTAAACGGTGTTGCTGTAGATGCCACTCAAGTGACACCTAATCCTACTACTACCTTCATCACTGAAGGCGAGATTGAAACTTTCGTCTATGACGGCAAGGCCTATTCGTTCCGTTTCCTTGCAGGCGAGTACTTTACGGCTGTTATCTTCAGCGACCCGCATGTGGCACAGGACGATTACGACGGTATCACTGTAGCCAACATGCAGACCTTTGTGAACAATGTGGTGAACATGGGTAAGGATGGCGGCAAAGTTGTAACTTTCAACAAGGCTCCTAAGGGATATGTACCCACCGCTGACATTGTCTTCTGCTTGGGTGATATGGACAAGGACAAAGCATCTGGTACAGATTTCACTACTGCTACTGCAGGTTTCAATACTGCGGGCATTCCTTTCATTACCATGGCTGGTAATCACGACCTTTCTCCCGACCTTTGGGACGATGGCAGCAAGGGAGTTACTTGGGGTGTGAATGATGGCGGAGCCTACTACGACGGCATTACATTGGATTTGATTACAGCTCAGAACAACACTGCCGCTACAAATGGAGGTTTCACTATCAACACTTTCACACAAAGTGGTGGTGAAGTGCAAATCAAACCCTTCGCATTTACCTTCAAGGGTGTGGACTTCTATTGCGGACAGACTTATTGGTTCCAGAAGCCTTATGATGCACCGAGTATGATTTCTGCAGCAAAGTTCTATGCACCTGACGGTGTTATTGATGCACTTGACACTTATGTCACTGCTCGTGAAGGTAAGGCCGCAGTATGGATGCAGCATTATCCCTTCAACTATGGTAGCGATTGCGACCGTTGGTGGCTCAATGCAAATGCTTCGGGTAATTCTCTCGACTCTGAAGTGACCAGTGCCTATACTACTGCCGCTCAGAAGAAAGACAAACTGGTAGAGATTATCAGCAAGACCAAGAATCCCGTACACTTCTCGGGGCATGTACATTCTACCAAAACAAATACTTATTCAACACTTACCGACTACACCATCGACAATACCATTTCGATGGCAGCTTATGTGGTACTCTGCAAAGAGGGTGTAGGTGTTGTGGAAATACAAACAGTAACCTTTTAATATTCAATAATCATGAGAAAATTAAACAAACTTTTCGCAATGCTTGTTGCGATGCTGGGAGTGGGGACACTCTCGGCGCAGACATGGACAGCACCGGTCGTTGGAGTAAGTCTCAGTGATATAGATAGTAACACTGAACTTTATCTTTACAACGTTAAAGCCGATGCCTTTGCTTGTTCAGGTATGTCTTGGGGAACACACGCTATCGTTAAGGAATTGCAGAATGGTGACAGTAAACTGTCTGCTGACGTACATAGATGTCGTGTGTCTAAGCCTGCTGATGGACAGGTACAAATCATGTTGAATGAGAAATCATTCCTCGGTGGTGGTGGTGCTACATCAACCAACGATTGTTGGGTGGATCATGCCAGCAACAACGTGTATATATATAATGAAGTAAGCAGCAATGTATATACGTTGAAACCTACAACAGCAACAGACGAGAGCTACTTGGATTGCTCTTGGGCTTATGGTGGTCACGTTACATTCAGTGGCACCAATGGTTATGGTAATACAGAGTGGGCATTCGTACTTCGTTCAGACATCACTTCGGGCAAGTATTTGCTTTATAAGGCCAAGAAGGAAATGTACGACATTTATGAAGCGTTGGTTGCAGCCGGACATGAAGAAACTTATGCAGACGCTTTGGCAACAGCAAACGAAGCCTATGTTGCAACTGATGCGACTGCAACTTCCGTAAATGCAGCAACAAAGATTCTTTTGACCGCTGTTGCACCTGTACTTTCCAGCAAATATTTTGCAGCCAACAGCCTGTTCAACAATCCCGATATGCGTGGCTATGGTGACGATACAGACTGGGGTAATGGCTTGAACGCATTTGGTGATGGTATTTTTGAGTCATGGCATTCTTCTGAGACTGTTACTCAAATGCAAACAGGACTTCCCAATGGTTTCTATACCGTAGTGTTCTTGGGCATGTACCGTCAGGATGGTAGCGATGCTGCACCTACATTGACATTGACTAGTGGCAGTAATAGTTCTCAAGCTAATCTTAAAGCATTGACTGAAATTGATTTCGGTTCATGTAGTGGAGGCAATAAATGGACAGGAGCCAATAAACCTGATGATAAATATTCTGCAGGTGAAGCATTGGCACACACTGATGCTGGTGTAAAGGTTGAGAACTTCGTGGTGGAGAATGGTGAACTCACTATTACTGTTGCTATGCCGAGTGCGAGTCAATGGTTGCTTTGCCAAGGATTCCAGATTTATTATAAAGCCGAGAGCTTGGAAGAGTATGCCAACTTGTTCTATACAGCAAAGTCTGCTGCTGAGGTAATTGACCTTGAGACTCTGAATGATTATGCAGCCGACAAATTGTCAACTGCTCTCAGCAATGCAGCTACAGAACAGGTAGATAAGAAATGGTATCAGGAGCGTACTGCTGAATTGAACGAAGCTGTAGCTCTCGCTAATGCAGTTGCTGTTCCCTATGCAAATGTAAATGCGCTTATCACTACAGGTGAAAGTATTTTGAACAATTCTGACGAATTGGAGGAAGGAGCAAAAGAAGCATTTACCACAGTTGTAAATACGGTTAAAGCCAATGTGGAGTCTGCCACAACTGCTGAGGCTATTAATACCGAATACAGCACATTGGAAACTGCTCGTTTGGCCTACATACAGAAGGCTGATCCGACCAACGGCACATTCTTCGACTACACATTCAAGATTACCAATCCCGGTTTCGACAATGGTACTAATGGATGGGCTTGTGAAAGTGGTGCACAAAACAAAGGTATCGCAACAAACAAGACCAATGGAATCATAACAGGTGCATTCTTTGAAAACTGGAATGGTAGTGCCTTTACTGGTTCTATATCTCAGAGTGTAGCAGGACTTCCTAGTGGAATATA
The DNA here is from genome assembly GCA_017516265.1 of Bacteroidaceae bacterium. Taxonomy (GTDB): domain Bacteria; phylum Bacteroidota; class Bacteroidia; order Bacteroidales; family Bacteroidaceae; genus Phocaeicola_A. Next base: position 32,369 of record JAFXDL010000009.1, on the reverse strand, counting down.
TACGTTCAAGGCTGCTGCCTTTGGTGCAGGAGCTTATGTGTTTGCCAATGATGGGCAGACTGCTGTCACTACGGCTGATGGTGCATGGTATGAAGTTGAAGTAGGTGTGACCGATGGAAACTTGATATTTGGTCTTAAGAACGAAAACGCCATCAACTGGATGGGTATTGACAATGCAAGTCTTTATTTTTATGGATTTGATGCAGCTACAGCGCAAGCAGGTGTGACCAGTCTCAAATCCCAGGCAGAAGCACTTGTTGCCAAGCCTATGGGTGCAACTGTACTCGCTGCATTGAATGACGCTATCGCTAATGCCGATGCTACTAAGACTACTCGCAATGAATTGGAGGCAATGACTGCTGCGCTGAACACAGCTATAGCAGATGCCAATGCCTCTATCGCTGACTATGAGAAGATTCTGGCATATATCACCAAGGCTAATGGTATTGATGCGTCTATTGCGGCTGATTATCAGGCTCAATACGAAAATAGAGCCGTCGCGGAAACAGCCGAAGTTGTGTTCCAAAAGTTAGAAGTTGCTACCTATAATTATGTGATGAGCAACTTTACATATCCTGTAGCTCTTAGCGACACTTGGAACTCTACGGGTACCAATACAGAGGCTGCAACCTTCAACAATGAGCATTGGAGTGGCACAACTAGTGACTATAAGAACCAGAAGGATGGTACAGGTATGGGATGGCAGGCTAGTGCTTGGACTATCGACTTTGACCAAGAGGTAACTCTTCCTGCCGGTAAGTATGTATTTAAGGTGGCTGGTCGTAAGAGTGCGGATGCAACATTGAGTCTTGTTGTTACGCAGGGTGAAACTACGCTGGGTACGGTAAACGACTTCCCCTCTTCCAACAATTCGGTAGGAATCAACAAGGCAGGAGCTACCAGCTTTGATGCAAATGACGCAGCAGGTTTTGCGAACAATGGTAATGGCTTTGGGTGGCAGTGGCGTTATGTAATGTTTGTACTTGACGCTGAAGCTACCGTGAAGGTTGCTGTACATGCCGAGACGAACGTGGTTCATCAATGGGTTTCATTTGGTGATTACACTTTGCAGATGACCGAAGAGACTTACTTGGAAGCTAACAAGGGTGGTGTGGAAGCTGCTGAGGCTGCAGCTCAGGCATTGGTTGACACTACACCCATGGGTGATGCAGAGAATGCTGCATTGCAAGAAGCTCTTGATATGACTTACACAACAGGTGCTGAAATGTTGGCAAAGATTGAAGCTCTTGAAACAGCCGTGGCCAATGCCAATGCATGGGTAACAGCCTACAACGAGGCCAAAGCTCCATTGGTTGCCGCTCTCGAACGCTTCGAGGCAGACTACAACGATGGTGAGAATGGAGCAAAAGACCACATGGCAAAGAGCCGTTGGGTAACTGTTCTCGCAATGGTTCAGGCTGCTGCAGAAGCTAAGGACGTTACCAACAGCTATGAAGGTTTTGCTGCCGCAACAGAGAATCTTGTTGATGCTTTGGATGCCGCTACTGTATCTGTGAACGAGTATGCAGCATTGGATGAGGCCATTAAGGCTGCCACAGCTCTTGCTAACGGTATCAACTGGGGTGACGAACCCTTCCAGAGACCCGAAAGTGCAAAGGCTGGTTTGAATACCGAAAGTGCACAGGCTGTATATGATGCTGCTGAAGCTGAAGGTGAGGATTTGGCTACGGTAGCAGAAGCATTAAACGCAGCAATGGACATCACGCTGAATGTTCCCGAAGGTGTCTTCTATCTGAATGTTGCATCTGAAGGTCATACACTCTTGGGCAAATCTGTTGTTGCTACATTGGGAGCAACTGGAGATAACAACCCGACAGGATATGGACTCAGTGCCGCTACTGCTACTGCCAACTATGGTCCTAAAGCATTTACATTTGAGCAGGTAGAAGGAAATTTGTACCGCATCAGTGTACTGGTAAATGGTGAAACTGTTTATCTGACATACGGTTCATTGAATGGTAGTGCTGCAGGTTGGGCAACGTCACAGATTCAGGGTACAACTGATTCTGAAAAGGCCGGAATCTTTAAGATTGAGGCATCGCCTGCTGTAGAAGGTGCTTTCCGTATTTATAATACAGTGGCTAATGATTATATTGATTGCCAAAATGGTGGTTCACTTTATACAGATGATGGAATCCAAAGTGAAGACTTTGCTATTGCAGATGCATCAACCGTATCTGTTGACATCAACATCACAGCTGACAACAAGTGGAGCACTTGCGTTCTGCTGTTTGATGTGGCAGAACTTCCCGAAGGATTGCGTGCATTCAAGAGTAGTGAGTTGGCTGAAGGAAGCCAGAGCCTCGTATTGGAAGAGGTGACAGCTATGGAGGCTTACACTCCGTATATCCTGTATGCACAGGAAGGATATCAGGGTACATTGACTGGTACTGTTGACTTGACTGACTATGTGGCTGTTGCCAGCGACGGCATTGCACTCAAGGGTGCCGTAGAGCAGCAGACTATCACCGAAGGATACATCTTGCAGAATCAGGGTAGCGGTATGAAGTTCCACAAGATTCTCGATAGTACTGAGTTCACTATCCCCGTTGGCAAGTGCTGGCTGGAAGTTAATTCACTTGACGTAGCAGTACAATCTGTAAGCCTGAAGTTCAAGGAAGGTACTACCGGCATCGAAGGTGTGGCATTGGATGTAGAGGTTCTGAACGAAGCCGACGGCATCTATACCATCGACGGTAAGCGTGTCAGCGACATGCAGAAGGGACAAATCTACGTGGTAGGTGGAAAGAAGACTATCAACCGTTGAGAATCCGTTATAAATGAGTAATAAACTAATAAATGAATTTAAAGATATGAAAACAGAACAAATGATAGAGGCTTATGAAGCTCCTCAAGTAGAGATTATTGAAGTGGCAGTAGAGAAGGGGTTTGCAATCTCTCCCTATTCATTGGAATGGACAGATGAAGAAGGTGCGGATGCAACTTACGGTGTTTATTAATGACCGCCTCCGATAAATCTCGCAAGAGATAAGTGAACATGACTCGGCTGCCGTCGAATGATGGCAGCCGAGTTTGTTTTATAAAGATGTAAGAATTGACACAATGAAGAACAACAAACGCTTTTTAGGTATATGCCTCATGGTCTTGCTGGCAGTTCAGGGATGGGCACAGATGAAGTTCTCGTTTACGGGAGTAGAGGTCAAGGAAACGGTGTTGGCTGATGGGACTGTCCTCATGCAGTTCCCTTCCGGAACAGACCTGAACGGGTTGGCTGGCTTGGACATGAAGGTAACGGTGGGAGAGAGTGCAGTGGCACTTGCGGCCATCACTCCCAATCCGGCAACGACCTTTATCACTGACGGGGAGATTGAGACCTTTGTCTATGAGGGTAAGGCCTACTCGTTCCGCTTTGCGAAGAGTGAGGAGGCAGGCTATCTCTTTGCTTACTTCAATGGTAATCTGCAAGCGCAAGAGCAGATATGCTTTGCACTGAGCGATGACGGATTCAGCTATGCTCCACTCAATGAGGGAAACCCCGTCGTCAGTGCTGATACCATTGCACTGAAAAGGGCCGTGCGCGACCCGCATATCCTGCGTGGAGAGGATGGCTGCTTCTATATGGTGGTGACTGATATGAAGTCTGGTGACGGATGGGATTCGAATGACGGACTGGTGCTGCTGCGTTCGAAGGACCTGATTGGCTGGACGCATACGGCCATTGATTTTCCTACAGCATGGCCCGAACGCTTCAACAGGGACGATTTGACTCAGGTGTGGGCACCACAGACCATCTATGACCCCGAGGCTGAGAAGTATATGGTCTATTATACCATTGGTGAAAAGGAAACGTATTACAAGATTTATTATTCGTATGCGAATGAAGACTTTACGGAGTTGACCGAACCTCAACTGCTCTATGACCATGGCGTAGGCATCATTGATGCTGATATTGTATGGTATAATGGGGAGTATCACATGTTCTTCAAGACGGAACAGAATGGTAACGGCATACAGAAGGCCACTTGCGGAAGTCTGCATGGGACATGGGCTCCTGGGGGAAAATACCTGCAACAGACGAACGATGCCGTAGAGGGTTCGTGCATCTTTCAGCTGACAGGTTCTGATACCTGGGTGTTGATGTATGATTGCTATAGTAGTGGACGATACGACTATTGTACAACCAAGAACTTGAGTGATTTTACCTTTAAATGCAGTTCGACGAACACTTCCGTCTTTACTCCGCGTCACGGAACGACTATCCCTATCACATGGGAGGAACGCATCCGCTTGAAGATGCATTGGTCAAAGGAGGAGTAAACAGTGGGGAAAGGTTCAGGGTTTGAACCTTAAACCAATAAAGGCACGGACTACAGTTGTAATCCGTGCCTTTATTATATAGTTTCCTCAATAGTGGATTAGCGAACCACGATAGGTTTGTACTTCGGAACGAGGGTCTTCATGATAGACCATGCAACCAAGTAGGCTACGGCACAGATGCAGAATACGATCATGTATCCGGCTTGCTTGCCTTCGAAGCCCATGAAGGTGAAAGCCTGTCCGGCCTCTTCTGAGTAAGTGAACAGTGCACCGGCACCCTTGTTGATGAGGAATGAACCGATACCTCCGGCCATACCGCCGATACCAGTGATGGTGGCGATGGCGCTCTTCGGGAACATGTCACCGATGGTAGAGAAGAGGTTGGCACTCCATGCCTGGTGTCCGGCACCGGCCAAACCGATGATGATAGCAGGCCACCATACTGAGAGTTCACCTGCACTCTGGGCGAACAATGCGGGCAGCGGGAGGAAGGCGAAGATAAGCATTGCCTTCATACGTCCTGCATAGGGGTTCATACCTTGCTTCTCAACGAAGAGCTTGGGCAGATAGCCACCGTAGAGTGAGAGGATGGTAACGATGAGGTACAGCGTGAAGATGAGCATGATACCCATTGAAGATGATGAGCTGTATCCATACTGGTCAGAGAAGTAGGCGGGAGCCCAGAACAGATAGAACCACCATACACCGTCGGTGAAGAACTTACCTACGGCAAAAGCCCATGTCTGCTTGAACTTGAAGCACTCCAAGAATGAGAGTTTGCGCTCGGGAGCACCTTCTGCCTGAGCAGGTTCGTCGTCCTTGTCCTGTTCGATGTATTCCAACTCAGCCTTGTTCACATACTTGCTTTCGCGGGGTTTGCTGTAGAGGAATACCCAGAAGAACATCCACAGGAAGCCGAGGGCACCGATGATGATGAAGGCCATCTCCCAGCCGCCTCCGATGCCTTTGTCCTTGAAGTACTGTGCCAGCAAGGGGATGGTGGCAGGAGCAGCAAGGGCACCTACAGAGGCACCTGCGTTGAACACTGAAGTGGCGAATGCACGGTCCTTCTTGGGGAAGTACTCGGCAGTAGTCTTGATGGCTGCGGGGAAGTTACCTGCCTCACCCAAGGCCAGGATACAACGTGCAGCGATGAAGAACCATACGCTGACAGTTGCGATTGAAACAGCGATGGCACCTGTTGCGGCAGTCATTTCGGCTACTGAACCGAGACCTTCAACCTGCATAGTTGCCCATCCGCAAGCGGCGTGCAAGCAGGCACCAGCACTCCACACACCGATGGCCCAGAGGAAACCCTTCTTGGTTCCCATCCAGTCAACGAAGCGGCCGGCAAAGAGCATGCAGACTGCATACACGATTGAGAATACTGCGGTGATGTCACCGTAATTAGCGTCCGTCCAGTGGAATTCGGGCGCGATAAAGTCTTTCCAGGTAAGCGAAAGTACCTGACGGTCCATGTAGTTGACCGTAGTGGCGACGAACAGCAGAGCGCACATCACCCATCTGAAATTGGTCTTTTTGTAGTTTTGATTGATACCCATGATACCAGTTAATAATGTTAGTAAATGAATTTTGTCGCCAAAGGTACGGCCTTTTTCTTGGATTTACAAGAATTTTTGGATAATTTTGCGCCCGATTAGACAGAGACTAACGTATTTAAAGCTTTATAAGAATGAAAAGAATCCTTTTATCCCTTTGTGGAGCCTTTGCGCTGTTGTGTGCGTTACCGATGCGGGCACAGACAGGAAAGATTGCTAAAGACCTGCCGATGTCTGTTCGGTTGGCCGAGTCTGAAATGGTGCGTTGCCCTGAATCGTGGCGACTTGATTTCCAGCCCAAGCTCAAGTGGGACTACTGCCATGGTGTGGAACTGCAGGCTTTCCTTCGTCTGGAGGAGATGTATGGTGACAGCCGTTACTTCGACTACGCTGAGGCCTATTGTGACACAATGGTGCGCGAGGACGGCACCGTGGTGGCTTACAAGCGCGAGGAGTTCAGCCTCGACCGTGTGAACACTGGTAAGATTTTATTTAATATGTACGCGCGTACGGGCGAGACCAAGTACAAGAAGGCTCTCGACCTGATGTATTCGCAGTTCGAAGGACAGCCTCGCACGAAGGAGGGTGGCTTCTGGCACAAGAAGGTCTATCCTCACCAGATGTGGCTGGATGGCCTCTACATGGGTGCTCCTTTCTATGCCGAGTATGCTGCCCGCTATGGCAAGCCCGAGGCATTCCAGGATGTCATCAACCAGTTCTGTGTGGTGGCCCGCCATACCTACGATGCTCCCACCGGGCTCTACAAACATGCTTGGGACGAGAGCCGCGAGATGTTCTGGTGCAACAAGGAGAACGGACAGAGCGCCCACTCTTGGGGACGTGCCATGGGGTGGTTTGCCATGGCTCTGGTAGAGTCGTTGGAGTTCATTCCTGTGGATGAGCCTAACCGTGACTCCATGTTGGCTATCCTGGACAATGTGGTGAAGCAGATCGAGCGTTATCAGGACAAGAAGACAGGTCTCTGGTATCAGGTGCTCGACCGCAGTGGTGACAAGGGGAACTATCTGGAGTCCTCCGTGTCAGCCATGTTCATCTATTCGCTCTACAAAGGCATCCGCCTCGGAGTGGTTCCCGCTACCTACATGGCTGTGGCCGACAAGGGTTTCGAGGGCTTCATGGACCGCTTCATCAAGGTGGAGAAGAAGACGGGAGTGGTGTCTATTACCGACTGTTGTGCTGTGGCCGGACTGGGTGGCAAGAACAACCGTTCGGGAGACTACAAGTATTACATCAGCGAACATATCCGCGCCAATGACCCCAAGGCCATTGGTCCCTTCATCAATGCCTGCCTGGAGCGTGAACGCCTGATTCCCCACGAAGGACCTGTGACTGTGGAGAACAAGAATGGCAAGATCCGCATCTTGATGATAGGCGACTCTACGATGGCCAACAAGGACACCAGTAAGGGCAGCCCCGAGCGTGGTTGGGGTATGGTGTTGCAGAACTTCTTCACCGATGCCGTAGAGGTGGACAATCATGCACAGAACGGCCGCAGTACGAAGAGCTTCATCAACGAAGGCCGTTGGGACAAGGTGCTTGCCCGCATCCGTCCGGGGGACTATGTGTTCATCCAGTTCGGGCACAATGATGAGAAGTACAAGAAGGAGAAGGTCTATACAGTGCCTGGTGGTACGTTCGATGCCAATCTGCGTCGCTTCGTGCTGGAGGCCCGCCAGCGTGGTGGCATTCCGGTGCTGTTCAATGCCATTGTGCGCCGCAAGTTCGACGGACAGCGTCTGACAGACACTCACAAGGACTACCTCTTCCCGCCCCGTCGGGTGGCCGAGCAGACGGCAGCCTACTTTGTGGATGCCAATGCCATCACCCACGGTATTGTGGAGCCTATGGGACCTGAGGAGTCCAAGCGTCTCTTCATGTGGTTGCCCAAGGGCTCGCCCTCGCACCCCAAAGGGTTGCAGGACGACACTCACTTGAATGTCTATGGTGCCCACCGGGTGGCCTGGTCGCTCATCTCAGCGGTGTGCAACCAGATACCGCGCCTTGAGCAGCATGTGAAGTACTATGATTTCAGTGACCTCTGATAAGAGAGGGGAGCTGTAGGAGCCAAACAAGGGCGCACCGGGAAGCCGGTGCGCCCTTGTTTGGTTTTTGGGGGGATAGGAACTATAGTAACTATAGAAACTATAGAGCCCATAGCGTCTATAGGGGGGCTAGCGGGTGACTTCCAGCCTGACTCCGGCGGCGGGGATGTCGGCTCCCATGGGAGGGTTTTGTTTCATGACCTCGACCTTGAGGGATTCGATGGTGGGGAAGTCGTGGAAGAGGCGGCGGATGATGCGGCCTGCGACATGTTCCAGTAGGGCTGAGGGGATGGCCATCTCTTCTTTCACGGCAGCGTGGATGTCGGCATAGCTGACTGTGCCTTCGAGGCTGTCGGACTGGAGGGCTTCATCTAAGCGGACTTTCACTTCGAGGGAGACGGTGAACTGGGCTCCTACAAGACGTTCTTGAGGGAGTACGCCGTGGTAGGCGTGGAACTGCATTTGGGGGAGAAGGATGGAGGAGGAGAGGATGGTCATGGGGATAATGGGAGAGGGGCTTTAAGGACTTTAAAGACTTTAAGGAGTTTAGGGACTCTGGGAGGCTGGTAGGACTATACCAGCTCCCTGACAAAGACCCAGATGAAGTAGCCGCAGGCTACGAACTTGAGCACGGTGCCCAGGAGGAAGCCGAGGAGGGAGCCGAAGCCGGCCTTGAGGGCTTGCGTGTTGTCCATGCCGTCTTTAGTAGCTCCCATGAAGGCGCCCACGAAGGGACCGATGATGATGCCCCAAGGCAGGAAGAACATGCCCAGCAGGGTACCGATGAGGGTGCCGCGGTTGGCCCACTTGCCTCCTTTGCCGGTGTACTTGGTGCCCAGCATGGGAATGATGTAGTCGAGCACCTGCACCACCACTACGATGAGAAGACAGACGAGCAGTTCGGTGGTCGAGAGGCTGACGCCGTCGGTCAGGTGCAGCAGGATGAGGCCCGCGTAGGCCACGGGCGGACCGGGAAGCATGGGCAGGATGCAGCCTGCCAGGCCGGTGATGAGGCAGATGATGCCTAGGATGATGAGTGCGATGTCCATAAGATGAATAAAATGACCAGCGGACCCTCCCCCTGCCCCTCCCTGTGAGGGAGGGGAGTAGAATGTTTGCTGTTCTGTCTCTTATACTTACATACTTTACTATCTACTCCCCTCCCTTGGGAGGGGCAGGGGGAGGGTCCCTTGGGAGGGGAATGTCTGCTGTTCTGTTTCTTATTACTTGTTACTTATTTGCTTTTCTATCTACTCCCCTCCCTCACAGGGAGGGGCAGGGGGAGGGTCTTCTTCCTCCTTACTTCTTCGTCACGCGGAACCAGTCAACGTCCACCCAGCCGCCGTCGTTGGTGACCATGTGGGGACGGGTGCAGAAGGTACCCATCTTGGCACCTATCCACTGGCCTTCGCGCACGCGGAAGGGCTGGCCCAGTTTCTTGAACTTCTTGCCGTCGGTGCTGTAGAGGAAGTCGCAGGTCACCACGCGGTCACCCTTGTCGGCAAAGGCTTTCTTCTCTGTGGCATCGGTGCTGAACTTGGCTTTCAGATACACCGTGCCGTCGGCCACTGTCACCGATTCCTTCACCTCTTCCGTCTTGCCCTTGTCGGCCTTCTTGCACTCCACCTGACTCAGTGCCAGTCCCTCCTTGGTGTTCTCCAGGATGAGGCCGGCATAGTCGCGTCCCATCACCACCAGGCCGGTGCGTTCGCCCGTGTATTTCTCGCTCGGGCAGAAGGTCAGCTTCATGGTGGCGGCGAAGTTGAAGGCCGGAGTCTTCTGCAGCAGCAGATTGGCCACGTCCCACAGGCTCTTGTAGTCCTCCACCACGGGGTAAGAGTACAGGCGCATGTAGCCCTTGTCACCTGCGTAGTAGGCCCACAGCTCGTTGATGTTGGCATGCCATTGCCACTGTTTGCCCAGGGTCATACCGTCGAACTCGTCGCTCTCCTGAGGAGTCTGTATGGGGTACGTCTTGCCCACGTTCGGTTTGCGGTATGTCAGTACGGGTTCGCCACAGCCATCGCCGTCCTTGTCCACGCCGATGACGGGCCATCCGTCCTTCCACTCCATCGGTTGCAGGTGCACCAGTCGGCCGTAGGCTCCCACGTCCTGGAAGTGGAAGAACCAGTGCTCTCCCGTCGGGGTATCCACCCAAGCTCCCTGGTGAGGCCCGTTGATGGTGGTGTTCCCTTGGGCCAATACGGTCTTGCACTCAAACGGTCCGTAGGGATTGTCGGCCCGCTCGACCACCTGCCATCCGGTGGCCACACCTCCGGCGGGGTGGAACAGGTAGTACTTGCCCTGATACTTATGAATCTTCGCTCCCTCGCACGTGGGGTGGTCTATGTGTCCGTCGAAGATGATGCGGCTCTGTGTGGTGGCCACGAGGGTCTCGGGGTCCAGTTCACAGACGGCCAGGATGCTCTTCAGCCCGGCGCGGCTTCCGGCGTATGCGTGGTAGAGATAGACCTTTCCGTCATCGTCCCACAGGGGGCAGGTGTCGATGAGGCCTTTGGCCGGTTTGATGAGCTTCGGGGCTGTCCATGTGCCTCGGGGGTCTTTGGCCGAAACCATGTAGGCTCCCTGGTCGGGGTCGCCCCAGAAGATATAGAAGGTGCCGTTGTGGTGGCGGATGGCCGGAGCCCACACACGGTTGCCGTGTTCCGGACGTTCCGGAGTCTCCACCGGTGGCAGTGTGTGTGCCACTGCGTGGCCGATGATGGTCCAGTTCACCAGGTCCTTGGAGTGCAGGATGGGAAGTCCCGGCAGGCAGTTGAAGCTGGAGGCCGTCATGTAGTAGTCGTCTCCCACACGGCAGACGTCGGGGTCGCTGTAGTCGGCACACAGGATGGGGTTGTGGTACTTTCCGTTGCCCATGTCGGCCACCCACACTTCCGACACGTAGTTCTTTTCATTCGCTTGCGCCAGGGCCTGTCCGCCTCCTAGGGCAGCCATCAGGGCCAGCGCTGTCATGGATTTTAGTTTCATATCTTTGTCAGTTTTTTATTTGGTCGGGTGCAAAGATAGTAAAATCCCTGTGAAGTGGCAATGTTTTCCTCTCCAATGTGATGATTTTTTCCTACTATGTGTCAGCTTTTCCCACATTCTTGCTATATTTGCAGGGTGGTACGTGAGCAGTAGCAGCCGTCTCCCGTCCATCGGAGGCAGTCAGACTACTGATGTGACCACCATTCACACTACTAATGTGGAGACACATCAGACTACTAGTGTGACGATGCGTCAGACTACTAGTGTGGTTCTGCTCATCTGACGTGAGTCCCGAACAGTAACATCAAAGAGATATATGGTATGACAAAAGTGAAGATTGTGCAACGTGGCAACCCTGCCAAGCCGCATGAGGCAAAGAAGTGGTACGGCCTGGCCGTGAGTGGCAAGCCGCTGTCTGTCCGTCAGATGGCCCGTCAGGCTACGAGGAACACCTCCATCACTCCCATGGAGATGGAGGCGGCGCTTGACCTGTTGGAGAACTACGTGGTGGAGCAGCTCTTGCAGGGCCACTCGGTGAACCTGGGCCATCTGGGACACCTGCGCATAAGTTTCAAGAGTGAAGGGACGGACGACATCCGCGACTACCATCCTTCGCGCATGGTACGCGAGCCGCGCCTCCTCTTTACCCCCTCCAAGGAGTTGAGGGAGCGGGTGGTGAAGAATCTGACCTTCGAACTGGGTCCCGTCACCAAGGACGGAGTGACGTATGCCTCCGTCAGTGACTATCTGAAGGCGGAGGCCCCCTCTGACTCCCCCGAAGGGGGAGGAGTGAGTCAGTCTGTCTGACGGACTCTTTCGTTCGCTTCTGACGGACTTTGTCATTCTGAGCGCAGCGAAGAATCTGATAACGTATGCTTTAAGTCTCATGCTGACGTTTACAGATTCTTCGCTGCGCTCAGAATGACAAGATGTGTTGGGGTTACAGAGATTCTTCGTTGCGCTCGGAATGACGGATTGTCCCAAAGCCCCGCTCCGTAGCAGGAGTATCTATAACTCCTCCCCTAAGTTAGGGGAGGTGGCCTTAGGCCGGAGGAGTGTGTGAGAATGAGGGTTTTACGGACACACGCCCTCCCCCTACGGGGACTCCCTCTAACTTAGAGGGAGAGTGCTGGTTACCTTCGAACTGTATGTCTCCCTCGTCATCATCGAATGGTCTTACCGCAGGGTGATGGGGACTCAGAAGGATGTGTGGGCTTATGTATGAGGCCCCCCTCTTCTCACAGCCTCCATCTGGCCTGTACTCCGAAGTCCCGCGGCCGGCCCTGCTGGCTGAAGTCGCGGCCCATGCTGTGGAAGCGGAAGGTGTCGAAGCGTGTGTCCGTCAGGTTCCGTCCGTAGAGGTTCAGCTCCCAGGTATCGAAGTGCAGTGTGAGGTTGGCATTCAGCTGCGAGTAGTCGTCCTGCCGGGCATCGTTCGCCTCGGTCCACCAGATGCGCCCCACTGACGAGCGGTTGGCGCCCATCGTCAGTCGGCTGATGCCCAGTGGCCTGCTCTTCAGGGGCAGGGTGTAGCGGACCGCGAGGTTGCTGGTCAGCTCCGGCACGAATGGCACGCGGTTTCCCGTGTAGTCCACAGCCTCGCCCTCGGCCGCCGTGCCTCCGTCGTAGCGGGTGAAGGTGGCGTGGGTATAGCCCGTTTCGCCGCTCAGTGTCAGTCCCTCAAGGGGCTGTGCCTGCACGGATAGTTCGCCTCCCCAGCTGCGTGCCCGTCCGGCATTCACCAGTATGCGTCCCAGCCCTTCGGGTGTGAAGCGGCTCACCTGCTGGTCGTGCGTCTGTATGAGGAAGAGGGCGGCATCCGCCGTCATCATTCCCTCGAACAGTTTCAGGTGGGTCCCCACCTCGTAGTTGAGGCTCCATTCGGGGTCGTAGTTTATCTGTCTTCGGATTTCCTCGGGGCTGAAGTCCGCAGTGCGGAAGCTCTGCTGTATGATTTCGCTGAACATCTGTATGTTGTATCCTCCCGAGCGCATCCCCTTGCTGAAGGATGCATAGAGCGTGCCTGCCCCTGTGCGGTAGCTCAGTGCCAGGCGGGGCAGCAGGTGGGTCTGTGGTTTGTGGAAGTTCCCGATGTACTCCACACGCTTCACGCCGGGTTGGTCCACCAGTCCCATGCCAGTGAACAGGGTGTTTATGGTTGTCTGTGTGTCATAGTCGATGCCCTGCCACTCGTGGTCCAGCCTGAGGCCGAGGGTCAGGGTCAGTGCGGTGGCCAGCCGCAGGTCGCTCTGGTGGAACAGGGCAACTCCCCTCATGGGCGTGTGGAACAGTCCCGGTATGTGCAGCTGCTCGTCCGTAAGTTTCACGCTCACGGGGCTTCCGGCCATTCCTTCGTCCATCGCCCGTTGTATCATCTGCACCCCGTCGCCATAGAAGTTCACAGGCGCGTTGGTGCGGTTCCATTGCAGGGTAGCGCTCAGTCCCGTCACCCATTTCCACCGGTCAGCCCTCATGGGACTCTTCAGGGTCAGCTCCTGGTTCAGCGTGTGTATCTGTTGCCGTTGCTGCAGGGTGAAGATGTCGTCGGGCAGGAAGTCCTGGTCGATGCGCATGTCATCCCTGACCCACTGGTATCCGGTGACACTGCTCAGTGTGAAGTCTCCCGCCGTCCACTGGATGTGGCCCGAGGCATTGGCCAGGTCGCGCCGGTATCCGTGCGGACGGTTGTTGCTGATGTGTCCGATTAGGTGTGAGTACTTCCCCCCATCCTCGGTCAGCGGACCGTTGTACTGGTAGGCATATCCCCGCTCGTCCGTGCGGTCCAGGCTGGCGGTGAGGTCCATCTTCATTGTCTCGCTGGCCAGGTGGACGAGTCTCAGCCTTACGCCCATCTTCTTGCCCCACTCGGCCCAGTTGCCGGTGGTGACGTTGCGGTGCAGTCCGCGTGCTTCGCGTCCGTGGGCTCCCAATGACAGTCCGGTCCGCTCGCTCAGCCTGTAGCGCGCATTTGCCGAAACGTAGTAGCTCATGTCGGCCAGTGCGCCGCCCAAGGTCGCGTCAATTCCCGGTGAGCGCAGCGGGTTGGTGGTGTAGAGTTTCACCAGTCCGCCCATGGTGTTTCGCCCATAGAGCGTCCCTTGGGGTCCGCGCAGCACATCCACGCGCTCCACATCCATGAACTGGAAGTCGAAGGCAGACTTCTCGGTGTAGGGCATGTTATCTACGTACAGTCCCACAGCAGGTGTGTTGATGCGCGACCCTATCCCCCGGATGTAGAGGGCCGAGGTGAGGCTGCTGCCATAGTCGGGGATGAAGAGGTTGGGCACCAGTGTGCCCAGCTGTTTGATGGAGGTCACGCCGTGTTCGGTCAGCGTCTCCTTTCCCAGCAGGCTCACGGCCTGTGGCTGCTGCTTCAGTGGGATGTGCTCCTTGGGTTGTGCCACGACGGTGACCGCCTCGATGTCCACCACCCGCAGGCTGTCGGCCTCGGTGGCCTGCAAACAGAGAATGCCCGCTGTGGCGAGCATCCCGGTCAGTAGCCATCGGCTACTGTAGTATCTATAGTGATTATAAGTACTATAGTCACTCTTTCTCTTATTCCGCTGTTCCTTCATACTTCAGTGTGAACTTCAGTGTCATCTTGGGACTTACTGCCAAGTCGATGTTTATGGTCAGGTCGGCCACCTTCTCCTTGCCGCTGACGATGCCTTCGACACGCAGGCTGGCAGGGTATCCCACGCCCGCCTTGTAGAGGCTGTCGGTGCAGGCGCCGCTGATGAGTACCCCCTCATCGGTGGCTGTGGTCACCAGGGGCAGTATGCGGAAGTCGCCGTAGCTCATGCCCGTGTGGTCGGTCCAGTTGTGGTAGGTCAGTACCAGTTGGCCCAGCGAGTCCTTCCCTATGGTGAGGGGCTGGTTGTAGGTGGTGTCAATGCGCATCACCATGCCCCGGCTGTCGAGGTCGGTCAGTGTGGTGCCGGTGTAGCTGTCGGCCAGCCACTCGTCAGTTCCCATGACAGGGTCAATGATGAATATGGGTTCGTCTTCATCGTCTCCACAAGCCACAAAGGTCAGGCTTGTGCACAGTGCCAGCAGCACCAGGGGGAGGTAATTCCACTTCTTCATGTTTCAGTCTTCTTTATTATAATATATAATAGGTGAATATTCCGCTCTTTAGCGGCTGCAAAGGTACTGCTGCCTGCCTTTGTGTGCAATCCTTATTTGTGAGGAAAAAGTGAAGGGGGCCTTGTCTGATGGTCAGACTCGGCCCCCTTCGGGTTTTGAAAAAGAGTATGAAATGTATTATCGGTCTATCTTGCGGATGGCCCCCGTAGCCTGGTCAAAGGTGACGCGGGTGGTGGTACCCTTGCCGAAGAGGTCTTCAGAGAGCACCTCCGTCTGGCCGTACTGTGCCACGGGCAGCTCCTCTTCGTAGAACACCTCGCGGCTGTCATACAGCTTCAGCAGGGCCTTGCCCGGCATGTTGTAGATGATGCCGCGTGGCTTCTTGGCCTTCTTCAGAGTCTTCTCGTCCACCTCGGGCAACACCGTCTGGTTGGTCAGCTGGTAGTAGATGGGTGCACCGCCCAGGTCGTCGGCATCCAGCAGGCCGCGCTTGGCTGAGAAGCGGAAGAGGACACTCTCCTTCACATCTTCGGCACCGGGGGTGATGCGTACCGAGATGATGCGCGTCTCGCGTGTGGTGGTTCCCTGGAACATGGCCAGCAGGGCGGCCTCCTGCTTGTCCAGATTGCCCAGCATGATCTTCAGTGCCTCGCCATCCTTGGGCATGTTGTCTGCCTGTCCGCGCACAATGGCATTGCGGCTCTCGCGGATGTTGAATATGTCCTTGGCCGCCAGTTCGGCCATCTTGGCTGTCGAGGTAGCTGCCAGGGTCTCCTCGGTGAGTACCGTGGCCGCACTGGTGGGAGGTGCCTTCACCGGCTCCTTCTCGGGCACCAGGGCCACCGGCTCCTGCAACTGTTGGTTGATGGAGAGCAGTATTCCCTCGGGATCCAGTTCCATCAGGGCGGCGTTGCTCTTGTCGCGCAGCTTCACGGTGTAGCCCTTCTCGGGGTCGCGCACACCGGTGGGTCTCACCGTCAGTTCCTTGATTTCCCAGTGTGTGTCGGCCTTGTCGGAGACGTTGGCTATGCGCAGGTACTTGTCGGCATAGGCGCAGAATTCGCCGGGGGTGTAGCTCACTCGTTCGGCCTCAATGGTGATGTCAATGACGGTTTGGGGTAGGAAGTAGGTTACACCCTCAGCGTTGATTCCTGGGATGTAGGGTGTGGCTTCGCCTTGTGCCATACACAGGGTGGAGGTCAGCAGGCCGGCCAGTAAAAGTCCTTTTTTCATACGGATAGGCATTATGTTAGGTTGGTTTCTAGGGCTGGGGCAGGTGGGGAGGTGGTCCCGACACCGGCGGTGCTCCATTACAGACACCGCTGCTCCTTGGCCGTGCAAAGATACTGATTCTTTTCCAAATTCCTCCAAGCAAGAGGCAAATTCTCTACAATGTCGCTGGAAATCATGCCACACTCCCCCTTTTTCTCGGCTGCCAGGTCTCCTGCAGCGCCGTGGAGATAGACTCCGACCAGGGCGGCATCCTCGGGCTTCAGTCCGCGGGCCAGCAGGGCCAGCAGGATGCCCGTGAGCACATCGCCGCTTCCGGCAGTGGCCATGCCCGGGTTTCCGGTGGGGTTGAACCGGCAGACTCCCTTTGGTGTGATGACTGCCGTCCATGCCCCCTTCAGCACGATGTTGACCTGCAACTGTTGGGCCAGGTCGCAGGCACGCAGCAGCCGGTCGTAGCTGCTGGCACAGTGGCCCACCAGCCGTTCCAGTTCCTTGGGGTGGGGGGTGAGGATGCTTCCCTTGGGCAGCAGGTTGAGCCACTCCTTGTGCAGGGCCAGCAGGTTCAAGGCATCGGCATCGATGACCAGCGGCTGGCTGGCCGTCTGCAACAGGGCTTGCAGGACGGCGGCCGTCTCGTTGCTCTGTCCCACTCCGGGACCGATGGCTATGCCCTGGTAACTCCTCATCGGAGGCAAGGTGCTCAGGCTGGGGAGGTTCGGGTCGGCACTGGCCATAGCCTCGGGCACAGCCGTCTGCAGGATGGGCAGGTTGCATCCCGCAGAGTGCACCGTCAGCAGACCTATCCCGCTACGCAGACTGGCGCGGGCCGACAGGATGGCTGCACCGGCCATGCCCGACGAACCGGCAATGAGCAGACCGTGTCCGAAGTTGCCCTTGTGGGCAAACTCCTGACGGGGCTTGATGAAGGGGCGGATGTCCCTCTGGGTGGTCACCAGGAACTTGTCGGGCACCTCAGCTATGCCTTGCCGGCTCAGGTTGATGTCCAGACAGAGCCATTCGCCCAGATAGGGTTGGTTCTCGGGAAGGAAGAAAGCCAGCTTGGGCATCTGTATGGTCAGGGTCATGTAGGCATGGATGATGTGCTCGGGCAGGTTGTAGGTGTTGTCCTCGCAAGCCAGCCCCGATGGCATGTCGATGGAGATGACTGTGGCCGACGAAGCATTGAGGTACTTCACCACTGCAGCAAAGCCTCCGTCCAGCGGACGGTTCAGCCCCGAACCGAAGAGACCGTCGATGACCACATCGCCCTTCATCAGAGGAGGAGGGGCAAAGTGGGAAGTCACCTCGGTGAAGTGTACGTCGGGATATTCCAGCAGCCGCTCGGCATTGGTCTTGCAGTCCTCGGACAAGGACTGGCGGATGTTGAACAGATAGACATCGGAGCTGTAGCCACGCTCGGCCAGCAGGCGGGCCATGGCCAGCGCATCGCCGCCATTGTTGCCCGGTCCGGCAAAAATCTTGAAAGGTACCGGCTGGGGAAACAGCTGGCAGATGGCGTCGGTCAGAGCCTGAGCCGCACGTTCCATCAGTGCGAGTGAGGTGATGTTTTCCTCGGAAATAGTGCGCTTATCCAGGGCACTTATCTGGGGTTTTGTCAGTATTTTCATAAAATCTACGCATTCGAGGGTGTAAAAGTAACTCTTTTCTGATAGAAATTCAAGGAAAAGTGGTAAATTTGTGCCAATTTTCCCGAGAAACCTCCGATTGGGTGACAAAAAGAGGCGGAAAAAGGGATTGGTAATACATAATATAAGGTAATAGTAATACATAACATAAAGTAATAAGAAGATGTTGAATATTGTAATCTTTGGTGCACCGGGTTCTGGTAAGGGAACACAGAGTGCACGCATCGTGGAGAAGTACGGACTGAACCACATCTCTACTGGCGACGTATTGCGCGCCGAAATCAAGAACGGTACAGAACTGGGACAGACAGCCAAGGGATACATCGACCAGGGACAACTCATCCCCGACAGCCTGATGATTGACATCCTGGCCAGTGTGTTCGACTCGTTCACCGACAGCAAGGGAGTCATCTTCGACGGATTCCCCCGTACCATTGCACAGGCCGAAGCCCTGAAGGTGATGCTGGCCGAGCGCGGACAGGAAGTGTCCATCATGTTGGACCTGGAAGTGCCCGAGGACGAACTGATGACCCGCCTCATCAAGCGCGGACAGGAAAGCGGACGTGCTGACGACAATGAGGAGACCATCAAGAAGCGCCTCGTGGTTTACCACTCACAGACCGCTCCCCTCATCGACTGGTACAAGGCCGATGGCAAGTACTGCCACATCAACGGACTGGGTACCATGGAAGGCATCTTTGCCGAGATTGCCACTGCCATTGATAAGGTGAAGTGAGCTTCGGGAAAGAAGAGGTGCCCCGGCACATGGATTTAGGCATGGATTACACGGATTTCACAGCTTTTATATCTTAAGAGAGTCTGATTCCTCTGTGTAATCCATGTAATCTGCGTCTAAGAGACAGAAGATTTGGATGGTGACACACGCCCTTCTGTTATTTACTAACTAGTATCTGCTCAATCGTATGGCTGAAAGCAACTTTGTTGACTATGTGAAGATATATTGCCGCTCAGGAAAGGGTGGCCGCGGCTCCATGCACATGCATCGTGCCAAGTATGTACCCAATGGAGGGCCTGACGGTGGTGACGGTGGACGTGGAGGAGATGTCATCCTGCGCGGAAACCGCAACTATTGGACCCTGCTCCATCTGAAGTATGACCGTCACGTGTTTGCCGGACATGGAGGAAACGGTTCCAAGTGCAAGAGCTTCGGAAAGGACGGTGAGGACAAAATCATCGACGTTCCCTGTGGTACGGTGGTCTATAATGCCGAGACAGGCGAATACATCTGCGATGTCACCGAACACGACCAGCAGGTGGTGCTGCTCAAAGGCGGACGCGGAGGACTGGGAAACTGGCACTTCCGTACAGCTACCCGTCAGGCGCCACGCTTTGCACAACCGGGCGAACCCATGCAGGAACTGACGGTCATCATGGAGTTGAAACTGCTGGCCGATGTGGGTCTGGTGGGCTTCCCCAATGCGGGTAAATCGACATTGCTGTCTGCCGTCTCTTCGGCACGGCCCAAGATTGCCAACTATCCCTTCACTACGTTGGAACCGAACTTGGGCATTGTGCCCTACCGCGAGGGAAAGTCCTTCGTGATGGCTGACATTCCGGGCATCATCGAGGGAGCCAGCGAAGGTAAGGGACTGGGATTGCGCTTCCTGCGGCATATCGAGCGAAACTCGCTGCTCCTCTTCATGGTGCCGGGTGACACGGATGACATCCGGAAGGAGTATGAGGTGTTGCTGAACGAACTGGCCACCTTCAACCCCGACATGATGGACAAGCAACGCATTCTGGCCATCACCAAGAGTGACATGCTGGACGAAGAACTCATCCAGATGCTGGAAGAGCACCTGCCGGAGGATGTGCCGCACGTCTTCATCTCGTCACTGACGGGTATGGGCATCCAGCAGCTGAAGGACCTGCTGTGGGTGGCTCTCAACAGCGAAAGTAACAAACTGGCAGGCATTGTGCGCGATGACAAACTGGTACACCGTCCCAAGGATATGAGCAAACTGCAGCAGGAACTCCGTGTAATGGGAGAAGACGAGGACATCGAGTTCATCGATGACTGGGAAGAAGATGATGAGGAGTGGGAAGAACTGGAGGACTTCGAATACGAGGATGAGGAGTGACAGAATTTCTGCTTCCAAGTACAAGGTTTCAAGTTCCAGGTTCAAGGTTTAAGGTTCAAGGTTCCAAGTTTAAGGTTCAAGGTTCATCACATTTGTCATGCTGAGCGTAGCCGAAGCATCTGTGAACGTTTGCTACGGTGGACGTATTCAGATTCTTCGCGTTGCAACCAATGACGAATAACCCAAAGCCCTGTTTTCGTAGCAGGAGTACCTACAACTCCTCCCCTAAGTTAGGGGAGGTGGCCTTAGGCCGGAGGAGTGTGTGAAAATGCCAGCTTTTATAGACACATGCCCTCCCCCTGCGGGGAACCTACGGTCTCCGTCGCACAGAGCACTGTGCTCCCCTCGCTGCGGTACGGATGGATATTTAATCCATCCTCCTACGGACCTTGCTACGCCCTCTAACTTAGAGGGAGAGTGCTACTTACCTCCGAACCGCATGGCTCCTCGTCATCATCGAATGGTTTTACCGCAGGGTGATGGGGACTCAGAATGACAAGGATAGAATAAGCCAATCTTCCCCCAAAGTGGGTACAACAATAGGAAAGCCTACCTTGAACCTTAAACTTTAAACCTTAAACCTTGAACTTTAAACCATACTGGAACAATGAGCTACCTGCAATTCCCATTCCCCGAAGAGATAACCGCCTTCAGCACCTGTCGTCAGGGAGGCTGTGGTACGGGCACGTATGCCTCGTTCAACTGTACCCATTACTGTGGGGACAATCCCGAACATGTGGCTTCCAATCGGGAGAAACTCTGTCGCGACTGGAACATTACACCCGACCGTTTCTTTATCCCCCGACAAGTGCACGATGTGCAAGTGGCCGTGGTGGACGAGGAGTTCTTGGCTCTCCCGACAGAGGAACAGGGCGTCCGCCTTGAGGGAGTGGATGCACTGCTCTCACCATTGGCCGGATGTTGCCTGGCCATCTCCACAGCCGACTGTGTGCCTATATTATTATATGATACGCGCGCGCGTATAGTGGCAGCCATTCATGCGGGGTGGCGTGGCACGGTGGCACACATCCTCTCGCAGGTGCTTCGCCGCATGACTCTTCTATATGGCACCGAAGGGAAGGATGTGAAGGCTGTCATAGGTCCCAGTATCTCGCTACAAGCCTTTGAAGTGGGCGATGAGGTCTATGACCAATTCCATTCGGCCGGTTTCCCCATGAACCGCATAGCCCGTCGTGAAGCCAAGTGGCACATCGACCTGTGGGAAGCCAACCGCCTGCAACTCCTGGACTATGGAGTGCCTACAGAGTCCATTCATGTGGCTGGCATCTGTACGTTCACCGATAGCGACCGTTTCTTCTCAGCCCGCAAGTTGGGCATAAAGTCCGGCCGCATACTGACCGCCATCATGCGGACAGAGAGAGTAAAGTGACTCTACTTGTGAAACCTGAATATATAATAAAGAATAGATATGGATGATATTTCAAAGACCATCATGCAAGGAATAACCTTCAAGGGAAGTTCCTCGAAACCGAAAGATGAAAAGAAGGTAAAGACTAAAGCCAAGAAGAAGGCATACGTCACCGGAGCACACGGTTCGGGCGCTGCCAAAATGAAAGCAGAGTTCCGCCGCAAGCGAGCAAACAGACATAAGTGAGGAACAAAAGGACACTCTCTTTACACTCTTTAACTAATGTTGGTAAAAAAACAGTGATAAAGTTTTCCAATTAAATAAAAATATATACCTTTGCGCCATCAAAGAAAACCGGACAAGGGAGACGAGTTTCCCAAGTCCATATTGTCTAACTAAAAAAAGTATTATTATGAAAAAGATTTTTTTGACTTTGATGGTTATGGTTGCAGCCGTTGCAGCTAATGCTCAGGTATGGGTAGGTGGATCACTCGGATTCCGTACATTCAGCGAAGCTGAAGGTGCTGCCACTAAGACTACTCTTGACATTAAGCCTGAGGTAGGTTATGATTTGTCTGAAGATTGGTCAATTGCTATCGCTTTGGGTTATTCTATGGATAAGCCTGAAGAAGGTGATGCTATCAGCACTATTTCTGTGAACCCTTATGCCCGTTACAATGTCATCAAGGCTGGTAACTTCAAGGCATTCTTGGATGGTGGTTTTGGTTTCGAGAGCGCAGACGAGGTAAATGATTGGAACATTGCAATTAAGCCCGGTATTGCTTACTCTTTGAACGAAAACTTCTGTATCGTAGGTCACTTGGGTGATGGTCTTATCTACCGTGGTGGTGACACTAAGTCTCAGAATGGTATCGCTCTTGATATCTTCAACGGCGTATCTTTCGGTGTTTACTACGCATTCTAAGAATCAGATAGTATAAGATAAGTAGGAAGCCGCATCCGATAAGGGTGTGGCTTTTTCTTTGATTTCTCACGATGACATTCCTTTTTTCAGTGCAAGCACCTATCCTAAAGATCCGATGAATCGTTCCTAAATTTCCGCTGAACTTCTCCTACGCTTCTTTTGGTGCGCAGTTGCGCACGGACGGACTTCTCCTAAACGTCGGTGGAAGTTTAGGATAGGTAAAATTGGATTTCAGGTCAAAGCCGATATTATTATATGTAAAAAGTATTTCTTAAAAGCGCCTGTTCCCTTCTTTGGGAGACCCTTGAGAGTTTTCAGCAAACTCTTGACACTTATGCCCAAAATACTTGACACTTGGCTTTGAAATACTTGACACCTGTGAACGGGAAGGTCAAGAGTTGCGCGCTTAACTCTTGACTGTTTCCGGCCTAAGTATCCAGTGTTTTTGACTACGAACTAAAACTGCCTAAAAGTGCAATTCTAGCCAGATTGCATATTTGTAGATACTTTTCAAGGTTGTGGTGTGCTCTTAATTTTACCTTGCCCCCAGATAGAGGAATATCATGCCCAGCAGGACGAGCAGGAGGTCGATGGCCTTGCTCCGCAGGTTCTTCTCGCGGAAGAAGAGGGCGCCACAGAGGAAGGAGACGATGACACTGCTACGGCGCACCATGGAGACTACGGAGATGAGTGCTCCGTCGAGACTGAGTGAGTAGAAATAGACAAAGTCGGCCGCTGAGAGGAACAGAGAGATGAGCGGTATGCACCAATGCCAATGGAAGGGAGTGGTACTCTTGCGCTTGGGATACCAGAGGAGCATCATGACGGTTCCCATCATGAAGAGTTGGTAGATGTTGTACCACGACTGTACCACCATGCGGTCGAGCCCAAGGCCGCCATCGGTGACGGGGGCCATCAGGTATTTGTCATACAGTCCGCTGACGGCTCCCAGCATGGAAGCCAGCACCACGAAGTATATCCATCGGTCGTGCTTGAAGTCAATGCCTTCCTTCTTTCCGCTCCGGCTCAGCATGAAGAAGGAGAAGATGGCCAGCAGTACACCTGTCCACTGATAGAGGTTGAGGCGCTCACCGAAGACGAGCAGGGCACCTACCAGCACCATTACGGGACGTGTGGCATTGATGGGGCCTACGATGGTGAGTGGCAGATGTTTCATGCCAAAGTATCCGAATACCCATGATGAGAGTACGATGAGCGATTTCAGCACCACATACCGGTGTACTTCCCATCCGACTGTGGGGACATGGAAGATGGTTCCCTCCAGCACATTTCCCTTTTCCAATGAGAGGAGGATGAACGGGAGGAATATCAGACTTGAAAATAGGGTGTTGAGAAAGAGTACGGGTATCACCGCATTCTGCTTCAATGATTGTTTCTTGAACACATCATAGAATCCCAGCAGCGTGGCCGAGAGAAAAGCTAATCCTAACCAGAGCATAATTGGAGAAGAAAAAGAAGACCCTCCCCCTGCCCCTCCCAAGGGAGGGGAGTGAGATGTCTGCTTTTTGTTACTTATTATTTGTTACTTATTACTTTTTTACTTTACTATCTACTCCCCTCCCTTGGGAGGGGTAAGGGGGAGGGTCCGTTAATATTCCACGTCCTCCAAAAAGAGGGCATGTCCGGGTGCTGAAGTGCCTGCTTTGCCACGGTCTTTTTGTTCGATGACCTGTCGGAATCCTTCGATGGAGAGTTTGCCCCGGCCCACTTCGAAGAGGGTGCCCACGATGGCACGTACCATGTTGCGCAGAAAGCGGTCGGCCTGGATGGTGAATACCCATTCCGTCTCGCTGGTCTGTTCCCAATGGGCTTGCATGATGCGGCAGTTGTTGGTCTTTACATCGGTATGCAACTTGCTGAAGCTGGTGAAGTCGGTATAGTCGAATAGGGTTTTGGCCGCACGGTTCATGGCTTCGAAGTCCAGCGGCTTGCCTACGATGCGGCACATGAACTGGCGTCCGAAGGGATTCTTCCGGGTGGTCACATAGTAGCGGTAGGTACGGCTGGTGGCATCGAATCGGGCATGTGCATCGGGGTTCACCTCGCGTACCTTATATATACAGATGTCTTGGGGGAGGATGCGGTTCAGTTTCTCAGTGACGGCATCCGTGTCCAATGGTTCTTCCCAATCGAAGTGTGCCACCATCAGGCGGGCATGTACTCCGGCATCTGTCCGTCCGGCACCTGTCACCTCCACCTCTCGTCTGAGGAAAGTGGCCAGTGCCTCCATCAGTGTCTGTTGCACACTCACTCCGTTCGGTTGGATTTGCCAGCCATGGTAGTTGGTGCCGTCGTATCCTAGGTAGATGAAATAGCGGTGCATCTTATCGGGCTGTAATGTGGAAGCATCCCTGCTTCAGTTCATACTTCACGTAGCAGTCTCCCTGTTTCTTCAGGTCTCGCAGTACTTCGGAGAGCACCATCTTCAGCGTGTCTTCTCTCACCGGTTGCATGGGGTGTCCGTCGGGGTCGGGTACTTGGTCGAATCGTTTGTAGCTGATGTCGAAGGTTGTGCCATGGCGGTGTGCCGACTTGTCCGATGCATTGACGTTTCCACGGCGCAGGCGTTTGACATCGGCATCGGTGCGGAGCACGGAGGTGACGATGACCTTGTAGGGGTTCAGCCCCTTGTTGGCCAGCGAGTCAAGGAAATTCTTCCCTACATTGTCCAGCAGGGTGTTTGCTTTGGGCACCAGGTAGGGGATAGAGTGGGTGAGTGAGTCCAGTTTGTACAGTTCGCATGTCTCCACCAGGCTCAGCTTCCGGGTCATGTGTTCGGCCGCTTCCCTGTTGGCAATGGGGGCGATGCCAATGGCTTGTGCCGCTTTCAGATGTGTGTCGTTCAGGTCGTTGAAAGCCCGTTTGTAGCTCACCACACCGCGGATGTTGCGTGGATGGTTCATCTTCATGGGTTTCTCTCCTTGGCAGGCATCAAATGTGCCGATGGTCAATAGGGCCAGTGTCCCGATGAATGCGCATTTCAGTAATCTTTTCATGTTGTTCGTTCAAATAGGGGAGCAAAGGTAATGAAATTATGCGTAACTGTGCATACCACCAAGGAAAAAGTTTACTCCAAAGTAGGTTATCAGTACAGAAAGGAAGGCTGCAATCGTATAAATATGGAAGAATCGGGGCTTTCTGAACCAGGGAAGTGAGGTGGCGTGTAGGGGCAGGGCATAGATGAGCATCGTGATGAGTGCCCATACCTCCTTGGGGTCCCATCCCCAATATCGGCCCCACGATACATTGGCCCATACGGCGCCGATGAAGATGCCTGCCGTCAGCAGGAATACGGCCGGATAGAGCATCAGACGGCTATACGTCATCAACCGTTCCGCCTCACGAGGTACACAGAGTGCCCACACTCCGTTCAGGAGGATGAAGGCAAACAGGGCATACGACATCATGATGACCGACACATGGAGGCTCAGCCAAGGTGACACCAGCACGGGCATCAGTGGAGTGATTTGCGGGTTCATCTCGCCCAGGTAGGAGACTAGCAACGTGAAGCCCGAAAGTAGGAAGCCGAACCCTAGTGCCTGTCTGTAGCGGCGGGACATGAGGAGGGCGAACGTCATGATACAGAGGGCGAGGAATTGCATTGTCTCGTATCCGTTGCTCAAGGGGATGCGTCCGCCGATGTACCACCTGAGCAGATAGCCGGAGAGGTGGAAGAGGAGGGCGAACCCCATCCCTGCCTTCGGACCCCATCCCGACCTTCCCCAAGGGGAAGGAGTAAAATGTTTGGCAGAACCATTCACTCCCCTCCCTTGTGGAGGGCTAAGGGGGAGGGTCCATAGGAGGATAATCCCCAACGTCAAGTTGAACATAAACAGTATCTTCGTGAAGGGGATGCTGTTATAGAGCAGCTCCGCTTTTAGTCTGGTTTTGCTCAGTGGTTCTACGCTTCCGTCTTGTGGGATGGGGCGGATGAGTGTGCCGCGTTGCAACATCAGTATCAGGGCCACCTTCTCGTCCGTCTCTGTGATGGCTTTCTGAAGGGGGGAAGGCTTGTTCCCTTCGTTATCAGTTTTCCACCATTGGCGTAAGCGGTAGTCGCCTTGGGCAAACAGGTCCACCATCCGTGCGTACTCGCCTGACAGGCCGAGTCTGGCTCTCAGCTCCTCGCTCTTTATCTTGATGGCCGGCACGTAGGCCCACTCTTGGGGATGGCGTTGCCAGCTGAGGAGAATCTGTTCGGGAGTGAGGCCGCTGAACGAATCTTTGCCATAGAGTTTCTTCACAAAGTCGCGTGCAAGGGTGTTCAGGGGAACTACGCGGTCGTGGTAAATTACCTGCATGTCAGTCTTTTCCTCAGCCTCTTCAAGGGGAATGATGGGGAGCTTCTGTGTCTCTTGGGCAAAGGTGCCGCTAGTAAAGGCAAATAGAATAGTGAACGATGCTACCTTTCTCAAAAGTAGGCGGAATCCACCGCGCGGATGCACCATCAGTCCTATCATAGAGATGAGCAGTAGGAGGTATCCGGCATAGGTGATAGCCGTCCCCCACGGGTCGTAGTTCACGCTCAGCCATGTGCCCCGGTAGTCCTCGTCGTATGAGGATTGGTAGAAGCGGTATCCCTTGTGGGTGAGGATGTTGTTCATGGAAAGGAGTAGACCCTCCCCATCCCTCCCTGTGAGGGAGGGAGATTGAATGTGTTGACTACCCACAAGTCCTCCCTTACAGGGAGGATTTAGGTGGGTCTCCACCCTCACCACACTCACATAGTCCGCCGGAGCTTCCGTGCCCGGATAATAGTTGATATAGAAGGTGTCGAGTTCGAGGGTGAAGGGCAGGCTCCGCATCAAGCGATTCTCCCCCTCCATGTACTGGAAGGAAGGTTCGCCCATGCGCAGGTGCATCATCCCCTTGCGGCTTGTCAGGAAGGAGGTCAGTGCTCCCGCCAAGATAACGAGGAAGGAGAGGTGCAGAAGAATTTTCGGCCATACCTGAAAAAAAGTTTTCTTCCACAGGGAAAAAATCATGAGCACACCGAGTACTCCCCAAAGCAAGATGAAAGAGACGGAGTGGTAGATGTGCTCCGCCACGAAGGCAGTGCCTCGCGAATATTCCACCAATGTGGCCACGGCCAGTACGATGATGAGCAGGAGGTAGAGGACGAGGGTTATCTTCTTGGTCATAAGCGGGATTCTATATCGAAGTCGGCAAATGTGAAAAATATGGCTTATAGTGGGTGTCACACGTCACTCTGTCACGCGCTTGTCTATTTTTTTAGGAGGGTATTTTTAGAAGTGTAGGAGTGTAGGAGTGACGCTTCGCTTAGGAGTGTAGACAATAGTTTTGGCTAACTTACTAACTCACTCTAACTACCAACTACTAACTCACCAACTCACCAACTCACTAACTCACTAACTCACTCTAAATCCTACAACTTCGGATACGCTTCATTCTCCATCCGCTTCACCGCCATGCATTCCATCTCGATGAGCCAACCGGGACGGCATACGGGAGCCAGCAGGAAGACGGTGGGTATCGATGGAAAACGCTCTTCGAACATTCGGCGTACCACGGTATAGTCGGCCGTATCGCGCAGATAGACAATGAGGTGGGCCATGTGGTCGGGGGTACAGTCGGCCTCGGCCAGCAGTGTCTCCACATTCTCCCACATGCGCAGTGTCTGCTTGCGGATGTCGCCCGGGTGCATGATTTCACCCCGATTGTTGATGCTGGCTGTGCCCGAGATAAAGACGTGCCTACGGTCGCCATAGTCAACGTATGTGCCGCGCTCGAAGCTGACTCCGTATTCCGATGTGCGGTTCAGATGAGTGGGGGCGTAGAGGTGGTGTATCTGTTCGGACTTCACCCCGTCGATGGCATAGGTGTCCATCAGTACCGATACTTTCGGGTCGGCGTGTCGGCCGGCAATGCCCGTGCTGGCAATGAAGTGGGTCTTGTCCGTGAGGTTCTGTGTGACAAATACCTCGTTGCGTGCCTTCACCGCACCGGCGTAGTTCACATCCACATTCTGTACGAAGAACCACGTACGGATGCAATGGTCGGCCAGGCGGCATCCCTGACTGCTGAGCTGCATCACATAGTCGTTGAGCAGTAGCCTTGTCTGGTATTCCGAATTGCTGGCTCGGTTGAAGGCCGATGCTCCCCACAGGTGGCGGTAGGCTCCGTGGCTGGCTTCATAAAGTCCATTGCCCAAAGCGCGTGTCTGCACACCGGTCATCAGATAGACCCACAGGGCAATCTTCGTGCCGTCCAGCGGTGGTTGCTCCACGATGGAGAGGGCGCAATCGCTGGTTTCCATCAGAAGGGCCATCAGGTAGTCGGCCTGGTTGGCCGCATCGCTCAGGAAGAAGCGTTTGAATACGGCCACGGTACCTTCCTTCTCGGACTGTATGAGGTTGTCATAGGCATTCATCAGTGCACCCACCTGCTCTTGGTAAGTCATCGTCGGGTCGGTCACGTGAATCATGGCATGGAGTTCCGCCACTCCACCACCTTCGGTGTTGAATCTGAAAATCTCTATTCTTGTTTTCTCTTGCATATTCATCTTTTTAGTTAGCAGCTACAAGCGGCCGAGGGACAAGTGTTGTGTGCGGCACTGTGTGTGGTCCGTCGTCATATTGTAGCTTGTCACTCGTTGCTATTTCTTGTTTATCCAGTCTCTTACGATGTTCGGCCAATTGGTTGCCTGTGTGGAAATCATTTCGTGGTGCGGACGGCTGAGCGTTGCATCCAGGTCATTGGCCAGTACATGATAGAGCACGTTGGTGGTGGCATCTCCAGGGTTTACCAGCATCGAATCCGGGCGGATGACCGAGGGGACATTCACCATGGCTCCGTAGCTTTTCTCTTCGGTCAGATACAGTCCTTTAGCGGCAAAGGTGCTGGCACCGTGGCAACTGATACAGGTAGTGTTGAACAGTTGCTCCTGTATGGTGGCATACATGCCTACGTCCATCTGGTTCACCTCCATACGGATGGTGTCCGTTGTCTGAAGGTCGGCTTTCTGGAATGTCAGTATGCGCTTGCGCAGGCGGTTGACCACGCAAAACTCTACGCTTTGCACTTCGTCATTGATGCCTGAGAGGACAATCTCTGCTTCCCCTTCCTCGTTGGCGCTCACCGCTTTGCTGATGACGGCATATTCGCTATCGTCGGTGAATCCGGCCACCACCACGTTGTAACCGTTTGCCCAGTCATCGATGCCCGTAAGTTGTCCGGTCAGTTTCACCACACGGCCTTCTTCGGGGATTGCCACATGATGTTCGTAGAGGCGGCCGTCGTCACATGCACTGAAGCCTATGCCCATACATACGGCCGTCATCAATCCTAGTTTCTTCATCTTGCTTAAAGAGGTTACAAAATTACAGAATAATTGTGAATTATGACTCATGAATGATGAATTTTCTCAGAAAGAATACTGTAATTGTACCATACCCGTGTGGGTGGCCAGGCCCAGGTTGTCGTTGTCGCGGTCGAGCTGGTCTTCATGTCCTGTCCGGCCGATGTACTGGTACATGGCTTGCAGCTTCAGGTTACAGTTCTTGAAGAAGTAGTTCACTCCCACGGCAGGCATGTTCAGCATTCCGTCCGTATCAAGGCCGTTTCGGTTCATGAAGTCATAGCGTAGGGCGGCTTGTACACGCGGTGCCACGAAGTAACCTCCCTGCACATATCCTCCCAGATAGTTGTACGTCTCGTCAATCTTCTGGCGGTCGGTGAAACTCACGTTCATATAATAGACCTCGGCGGCCAGATAGAGCTTGTTCTTCAGCATGGCAAACTCCAGTCCTGCGCGGTAGTCGTTGGTACTTTCGCTCTCGCTCTCCACATTCATGGAGGTCGATACACCCAGCATCCACTTGTCCTCGTTCAGGCGGTTGGGATTACCCTGCGTGGCTGGCATCACTCCCTTGGGCATGAAGGTCAGGCGTCCGGCATAGAGGAGCGAGGGGATGTGCCAATCGTCGCTCAACGTCTTGGTGGCCGAGTTCACCGATGCACCCGTGCCATTCCATATACCCACTTGATAGCCGAACTTCTTTGACATCATACCATGAAGTTCCACACCCAGGTCGAAGCCCATCCCCATGGTGGGAGTGACGGCATTGAGCGAGTGGGGGAGGATGACCGATGAGGTGAGCGACGTAGGCAAGGCCGGCATCAGCGTCTCACCTAATGTTGTGAGATAAGCGTGGCTGAAGGGGGTCTTGAACTTACCGGCACGGATGGCCATGCCTTTGTTCAGTTGTACATCAAACCAGGCCTGTTGGAGGATACCTCCACCCGATGCGGCGGCATTCATGCAGAGGTTGAAGGTCACTCGTCCGAAGGCTTTACCCGTAAATCCCAATACGGCATACGGGATGGCAAATCCGGAGTTGGCCACATTGTCCTGATTGTAGGCTTTGTCCAATCCCTCATCGTCGTACCAGCGGTAGTTGGCCGAAGTCTGAACCAACAGGTAAGGTTTGAACACAAAATCACCTTTCTTTGTCTCGATGGCGAATCCTTCACGTCCGGCCAGTGACACTACGCCATTCTCTGTGTCGGCCTCGTATTGTGCCATGGCACCCGTAGCTAGGGTGGCAAACATGGCTGAAAGCAGTATCTTTTTCATAATTTTATCGGACCCTCCCCCCTGCCCCTCCACAAGGGAGGGGAGTGAATAGTTCTACAAAACTATCTACTTTTTTCCCTTGGAGAAGGTAAGGGATGGGGTCTCCCTTATATTAATTTTACAATGATTCCAAAAACTTTATCAACGCATCGCGGTCTTCCTTGGGCATCCGCTTGAAGAGGTTCTTTGATGCCTCTCCCTCGCCACCGTGCCACATGATGGCCTCCAACAGGTTGCGTGCGCGTCCGTCGTGCAGGAAGTAGGTGTGTCCGTTCACCTTCTCCTGAAGTCCGATGCCCCACAGAGGAGTGGTGCGCCATTCGTTGCCTCGGGCAAGCCCGCTTACGTAGTTGTCGTTGAGGCCCACGCCCATAATCTCCGACCCCATGTCGTGAAGCAGGAAGTCGCTATACGGGTGTATCGTCTGTCCGCCCAACCACGGGAGTCCCGTGCCGTTCAGCAGGTTGGTGCCTCGCGGTTTGGTGTGGAGGGTGCTGACGTGGCAGAGGTGGCACTTGGCCTGGTAGAACATCTCTTCGCCACGCTTCACCGTCTTGTTGTTCACATTCCGTCGGGCAGGCACTCCCAAGGCTTGCATGTAGAGGTCCACATCCTCCATGTCGCGGGTGTTGATGTCTAGCTGGTCATACGATAGTCCCATCATGCTTCCGCCCTGCATCTGGCTCTGTCCTTCACAGATTTCTTCAGGATAGCGGCTGTTGGTCACGCCCATATCGCTGCTGAATCCCAACTCCACGGTGAGGTCGGCATGTTGTGCCTTGTTGCCCGAAAGTCCGAGCGAGAGCACCCCGCGCTCCATGATGTAGTTGGCCCGTCCGCTGATGCCATATTCGGGATAGTTGCTCTGTGCGGCCAGCTTTTCAATCTCTTGCGGGTCGATGGCCATCATCTGTCCCATGCCCACGTGGCGCAGGGGGATGCGTACCGTGCAGAAGAGGTCTTCGGGTGCAATGGAGTCGGCATACCATTCGGTGATTTCATACTCAGGATAGCATAGTTCGTACTCCTCTCCATCGGGGAAGGTGAAAGTCTCGTACCTGAGCGAAGTCTTCAGTTTTCCCTCGGCCTCCACTCCGTAGATGGCCTGGTCGTGAATCACACGCCCGTAGTCCTGGAAGAAGGCACCATTCTTGCGGGTGACATATATGAGCATGGCCGAGAAGCCGTAGCTGCCCGACCCGCCTTCGCTCCACAGTGCCGGGCGCGTACGTCCCGCATTGCGATGGCAACTTCCACAGGAATATCCGGCATACACCGGGCCCAGTCCTCCGCCGTCGCCATTGGAGGTGGTGCGTATGTCGTCATAGAGTCCGTCGCCTGCATAGAAACGGCTCAGGTAACTGCCCGAAAGCCATCCGGCCGGTGAATCGTATGCCTTGGACGAACTGACGAAAATGGTAGCCGTGCCGGCTGAGAGGGCATAGCCACGGGGAACCTCGATGTCGCGTACGTCCAATC
>JAFXDL010000097.1 GCA_017516265.1 Bacteroidaceae bacterium | reverse complement strand
GACTATGCGAATACCAAAGAATCGCAATAATAAACCAAATGCTCGATTTCTTTGAATGCAAAAGATACTCGTTCGAGAAAATAAGTCAGGACAGCCTGCGATTGGGAAAGAAGTTCGTCATCACACGACCTGAGGGGAAGTGAAGAAGAAGAACGAAGAGTGAAAAATGAAGAATGAAAGCCGCTTGCGGGAGATGCCGAAGGCGGCTTTTAGGGGGCAAAGCAGAACAACAAACTCCGCTCGCGAACCGTGCAAATACGGCAGGCGAGCGGAGTTTACTTGTTCTAAAGAGGGCATATTTCAACATCTATCACATAAATATCACCTTCACTATCTTTCAGCACATTCCTCGGAAGTAAATCCCAAACTCTATATGCTCTACTCGCCCATTTCCATCCGCTTTGCCTTCTCGAAATTGCGTTTCATATAGGCTACAGCGTCGGCTGAGTTCATCGGTGATTTCTTGTATTCGGCGAGTTTCTTCAATTTCCTCTCTACCGAATCTTTGTGATATTGATTCAGATACATCATTGGTCATAATATCATTAATAATTCATGGTGCGAAGATAGGGATAATTTCTGAAAACAGCAACAATCAATCTTTTTTATTTATTATAAATAACATCTTTGCCCACGTAACTACTCTGTAAAAACGTGGTTTGAATATTGATAACCGTCAACAAAGCCGCTTTCGGACGCATCGTTATAGATGGACGGGCATATAGGCGCATCACAGATGCTGAGACTCAAAACATCCTCGTTTGCAACGAGGATGGACGGGGAGGGAAAAACATGGAAAACAGCCATATCAAGTACCCAGCCTGAAAATTTGCGGTAACTGAACAAACTTTTTCAAAGGCATTATGTTGCTCTCTTGATAAAATATAGTACCTTTGCACCGATGAACAAGAATTTATACATAATTAGCGGATGTAACGGAGCAGGAAAAACAACCGCTTCATTTACGGTATTACCCGACATTTTGCAATGCTGGGAATTTGTGAATGCAGACGAAATAGCAAAAGGACTTTCGCCATTTAATCCCGAAAACGTAGCGATAGAAGCCGGACGATTAATGTTACAACGAATAGATGAACTATTGGAACATAATAAAACCTTCTCCATTGAGACTACACTTGCTACAAAATCATATATAAATCTTGTACGTCGTGCACATTGCAAAGGTTATCGAGTACACTTAATATTCTTTTGGCTAGAAACACCTGAACTAGCAATACAGCGCGTAGCCGAACGAGTAAGTAAAGGCGGACACAACATCCCCACAGAGGTCATTTATCGCAGATATGTAGTTGGGATCAGCAATTTATTCAAATATTTTATGAACGAAGTGGATTTATGGATGATATATGACAACAGCCATTCTCCTCGGACTTTCGTTGCACAAGGAGGATGCATAACCCAAACGGAAATCTATTCAAAAGAAATATATAACAAAATAAAAGCCTATGTCAGATAAAGAAATAAAAGAGTTCATAAACAAACTCAATGAAGGTTTGAAACTTGCAGAAATACGTATGTTGCAAGAAAAGTCACAACGCGGTGAACCTGTCGTTATCTACACAGAAGAAAATGGGATACAGCGCGTATCGGCCAACCATATTATCGAAAGCTACAACATGCGATAATGCAAAGAAAAAGAGAAGGAGTCTCTCTCCTCCCCCACGAAGAAGGTGACGAAAGATACCCCGTCCCTTCGCGTTTGTAACGCGAAGGATTCTGTGATACGCTTAAAAAAAGATAGCCTTACTATTTCAAGCGTTTGAAGCACACATAATAATGCTAAAACGCATCACAGATGCTGAGACTCAAAACATCCTCGTTGCAAACGAGGATGGACGGGGATAACGCACATAATGGGGGGTGTCAAATGCCCTATAGGCGGACAATGAAAGAAAGATTTGAATCTTGGCGCGCAAAGATTTAAATCTTACGGCCTGAAGATTTAAATCTTCTGACGCCTCCGAATGCAAGCCACCCCACGGAACCGCTTTCAACCGACAAAAAAGCCGCTTTCGGGAGACACCGAAGGCGGCTTTGCTATTCTCTAAAAGAAGTGAATCACTACAACTTTTCTATTTCTTCTGCGGAAAGGCCGGTGGATTTGATGATGGTAACCGTATCGACACCACAACTCTTTAAATTACGGGCTATGTCGTACTTTTCTTCTGCACGACCTTCTGCACGACCTTCCGCACGACCTTCTGCACGACCTTCTGCACGACCTTCCGCACGTTCGGTGTTAATATTATCACGTAAGATGACAACATTATCCAAATGGCGGTAGTAAGCACGCTTCTCTTCCTTGGAGAGGGAGTCCACATTCAGGACTTCACGCGCTTCTGAAAGACCCGGAGCATCGGCATCGTCGGGTATCTCACCTGTGTTGAGGAAATAAATCCATTGGTTCAACGGAACTTTGGACCACTTGTCAAAATCGTTCACACGGAGAATGTAATACTCGGGATAGAGCTGGCTGACGGTGTCAACTTGGAACTTCTCGCGTTGGAACGGAGAGAGCTGAAGGATGTCATTGTCATGGATGCCGCGGAACTCTGTGGTGCCATGATAAACGGTATCCTTGCCCATACCCAAAGCAAAATAGACGATGTTGACGCTATATATCTTGCGGATATTCTCGTATCCCTGACCACGACGGATATACTCCGTCACCAATTTGGAGACACCGAAGAGCATACGTTGGAAATAGGCGAACTCGTTGTTGTTCTGTATCTCAAAAAGAATCAACTGACCCTTGCTATCCTCAGCAAGGATGTCCACACGGTTGGACTTGTCGTACTCCTCTTCCTGATTGCTCTCGCTTTCCAACATGCGGCAGATGGTAATCTTCTCGTCCAGAAGCGTAGTCAACAACCCTTCTATCACTGCAAAATTGGCTTTTTGGCGAAGCAGACGCTTCATAGCCCAGTCAAATCGGATATAATTTGCCATAACGCTCTTATTTTTTGTTTACTCCTGCAAAAGTAGTACTTAATTCTGAATACTACAATCTTTTTACAAAGTTTATGGAATGGAATCGCCTTATGTCTCAGCAATTTTTCGGAAAGATACCTATCTTGTCGCGCAAAGAACCGTATCTTAAAGCCTGAAGAACCGTATCTTCAAAGGGTTTCAAACGGATGACACGACACTTTCAATTTTTAACTTACTGCTACAGCTTGGTATCGCGCTTGAATCGCATGGACAAGAACCGCTTTCAACCGACAAAAAAACTCCGTTCACGTCCGTGTTTGTCCGGTTCGTGAACGGAGTTTGACTTATTACAATGTCATTGACTTTTTACTCTGCAAACTTGCTGTAGGTGATGCGCACCTGTAACTCGTTGCCCGGATTGGAGCCACCCATCAGACGGGCACTGGTGAGGTTCAGGTTGTGCCGGATGGTGACGATGTTTCCCGAAGTGTCCGTGGTGGTCACTACGGGGATGAGCACCACCTTGTCCCAGTCGGCATCCACTGCACCGGCATTTTTCTTCTTTTCGTTGATGCAGTTGGTGACGAGTTGCGACAGGTTGCTGAACGTGTAGGTGTTATAATTGGCATTGAAGCTGGCCAGATACGACGTCTTGTTGTCAACGACCTGATTCTTCTCGAAGAAGGTGTACATGTCCTTCTTGCGAACCATCAGGATGGTTTGGGGGATGCTCATCTTGAAGTCGGTGGCATTCTCATCAGCAGTGATGTTGTAGCGCGTGAGCGTCAGTTTCACGGAGTTCAGCGTGTCTCCCTTCTCGACGTGGTTGGCTGCGATTTCATCCAACGGCAGAGTCAGCTCGGTAAAGATACCGGCCGGTGTCTTCAGGTAAGTGCAACTGCCATCGGCCACCAATGTCTGGAGTCTCTCCTTGTCCGTGAGGAAGTGGTTGGCCTGGATGACCTCCTGAGTGCCGGCAAACTGGGCCACTACGGTGACTACAGAATCCACCCGTCCGCTACTGCTCTTGATGGGGTATCTGAAGGTGATGTTCAGCTGGGCCTGCTGGATATTGAGGATGGTGCCGTCGCCCTGGTCGCACTTGAAGTACATACCCTTACACACGTTGTTGATGAAGGTCTCGGCATTCTTGAAATAGAGTTTTCCGATGTGATTGCCCTGCGCGTCCTTCTCCTGATACTTACGGATGATGTCTGTTCCGAAATTGCGCGGAAGCGGAATGCGGATATAGGGGACATAGCCGTTTGAGCCGGAGATGGAATCGGGGACAGTCTGATCGACAGCCGTGTAGGGACGCGAAACCAAGGGAGCCTGCGCCTCGTCATAAAAGTCGGCGGGATTGATGTCGGTGTAATAGTTCATATCCACCTGCAACACACTATCCAGCGGATATACGCTCAAGCGGCAAGGATTTGTCTCGCTTCCGAAATAGGAATTGACATACAGACGAACCTCGGCCGAAACGGCAGAGTCACCCACGATGTTATCGGGAAACTCAAAATCCTCCACACAATGGAATTGCGCCAGGAAGTCGGCTTCGAATGTGCCATACGTGGGGTCGGTATATTTCCCCAAATAGGCACTGTTTGTTCTTGCCAGAATGGAGTCACCGGCCAATAGTGACCGGCTGGTAGCATCATACATGGCGGTATTGATACTGATATTGTCCTGACCGGGCATCATGCTTCCGCCCAGTCCCTCGGTATTGTCATCACAACCTGTCATGTTGACTGCCAGTATCATGACTGCGATGAACCGGAGTAACTTTTTCATTCTATATTATATATAAGTTTAAGTTTCGTTTCAGGAGTTCAGGAGTTTCCGCTTCGCTCAGGAGTCAGACAATAGTTTGAACGCCAGACAAAGGCATCGCCAGCCCGATTGTCAGACCTCCTGCAACTCCAGACCATACCTTAGTGTAAGAATCAGAAGAGATTTCCGACTGACCGAAGGGAAGTAAATCCATCAATTCCTTTACTTAACGAAAGTTGAATAAGCAATTAGGTATGAATAGGAACAAAACGGGGGGGAGAATCAATCGTCGTCGTCCTCCTCTTCCTCTTCCTTACCGATGCTCCACACATGGTCATAGAAGTCACAGAAGCTGTTCACATAGTTGTCTTCGCCCTGATATTCCAGTGTGGGGATACCCTTTTCCTTGGCAAACTCCAACAGTTCGGGACGTGCCTCTGCACTGTTCTGGATGACACCGTCAGAATAGCTGATGGCCAACCGGTGCAACTCGGCAAAGTCGATAGGCAATTTCACATCCTTCACCAGGTCGGGAGTCATGTCCTTGATAAGCAATTGGTTCAGGAAGTCATCATTGAACGACTGTTTGAAGCCGTCTTCATACACCGAGAATACGACGCGTGAATCGCGGAACCAGGGTTCTTCCCTATAAGCGGTCTTGATGTAGATGGGAATCAGTGCGGTCATCCATCCGTGACAATGGATGATGTCGGGACACCAACGGAGTTTCTTCACCGTCTCCAATACACCACGGGCATAGAAAATGGCCCGCTGGTCGTTGTCGGTATATTCGTTGCCCTCTTCGTCAGCAGCCATCATACGTTGCTGGAAGTAGTCATCATTGTCGATGAAATAGACCTGCATACGTGCGGCCTGTATGCTGGCCACTTTGATGATGAGCGGATGGTCGGTGTCATCAATGATGAGGTTCATACCGCTCAGGCGGATGACTTCGTGCAATTGGTTGCGTCGTTCATTAATGTTTCCCCACTTGGGCATGAATGTACGGATTTCCCGTCCCTTCTCCTGTGTCTTCTGAGGAAGTCTTCTACCCACAACCGACATAGGCGATTCGGGCACATAAGGGGTGATTTCTTGGGTTATGAATAAAACCTTCTTAGCCTTCATTACAATGTAGTTTATCAAAAGATTGTGCAAAGATACGAAATTTTGTCGGATTTGTCTGCCAATATAACCTTTATTTAATCTCAAGATTTGTTAACTTTTTGATTTTTAACCTAAAGAAAAGGGGTAAAAAGGGCTATTCAGGGGCATATTCCCGCCTTTTTCCTAAACTTTTTATGCACAAATCGGTCGTTTTCTTTCGCCATGTGGCAAATTATAGCTTACTTTGCACCGTTTTTCACGGTATTGAAGAATAATCGATTCAAGAGAGATGAAAATTATACATACGATAAAAGAGTTACAAGCCGAAATATCTGCACAGAAGAATGCAGGAAAACGTGTAGGGCTTGTGCCTACGATGGGTGCCTTGCACGCCGGTCATGCTTCGTTGGTGGAGCGTAGTGTTGCCGAGAACGATGTGACGGTAGTGAGTATTTTTGTGAACCCCACTCAGTTCAATGACAAGAATGATTTGGTAAAATATCCCCGCACTTTGGAGGCCGATTGCCAACTGCTTCAGTCAGTAGGTGCTTCCATTGCCTTTGCCCCGTCGGTGGAAGAGGTTTATCCCGAACCTGACACCCGCTCGTTCTCCTATGCTCCGCTTGACACGGTGATGGAGGGAGCCTTCCGGCCCGGCCACTTCAACGGTGTGTGCCAGATTGTGAGCAAACTGTTCGATATGGTGCAACCCCATCGTGCCTACTTCGGTGAAAAGGATTTCCAGCAATTGGCCATCATCCGCGAGATGGTCCGCCAGATGCAGTATCCCCTGGAAATCATCGGATGCCCCATCGTACGCGAGGCTGACGGTCTGGCCATGAGCAGCCGCAACACACGCCTCTCGGCAGATGAACGCACGACGGCCCTCAATATCTCGCGCACACTGTTCGAGAGCCAGGAGTTTGCCAAGTCGCACACACTGTCCGAGACAAAAGCCTTTGTGGAAGAAGAAATAGCCGCTACTGACGGCCTCCGCCTGGAGTACTACGAAGTGGTGGACGACCGCACCCTGCAGACTGTCCGCGAGTGGGACGAAGCCAAAGGAATCGTCGGTTGCATCACTGTCTTCTGCGGTGAAGTTCGTTTGATTGATAATATTAGATATAAATAAATTCAGGTACAATGTGTCAAAGTACAATGTACAATTTGCCAATCGGAACTTGTACTCATGTATTTTGGACAGAATTTGTACTTTGTAAATCGTAAAGTGTAAATGTACATAGAGGTACTGAAATCCAAAATCCATTGTGCCCGTGTCACCGAGGCCAACCTCAACTACATGGGCAGTATCACCATCGATGAAGACCTGATGGATGCAGCCAACCTGATAGCAGGCGAAAAGGTACACATTGTGAACAACAACAACGGTGCACGCTTCGTCACCTATATTATAAAAGGTGAACGCGGAAGCGGATGCATCTGCCTCAACGGTGCTGCCGCCCGTCTGGTGCAGGTGGGCGATGTGGTCATCATCATGTCTTATGCCCAAATGGAGTTCGAGGAGGCCAAGACTTTCACACCGGCCGTCATCTTCCCCGATACGACAACAAACCGTCTGGTTTGAATATAATTGATTCAAGGTTCAAGGGTTAAGGGTTAAAGTTAAAGAGTTAAAGGCCATGCGGCATTGATTTTTTATAGAACACGGAGACACAGAGACACAGAGTTTTGATTTTTTCTCTATGTCTCTGTGTTCTATCCAAATAGAACATATACTTTGAACCTTGAACTTAAGCTGTCCTATTTGTAGTACCCTGTTTTATGATTTCCGTGGACAGAACTATTTAAACTCCTTCCCTGTTTTAGGGGAGGTAAACCGCCGCCCTTTTAAGGGTAGGCAGGCGGTTGGAGGGGTTTATAAAAAAAGGAAGTACTCTAGCCTTACCCCCTCACCTTGCAGGCTTTCGCCACAAGGTCACTCCCCCTAAAACAGGGGGAGAGTTTGGTTACTACTGAGCCTCATAGACTTACGCGTTGAAAAAGAACTCAATACAGGGCACGACACATTGGACACCCTACCTTGAACTTTGCCCCTCCCGCACCCAATCATTTCAAAACGTTACCATAAACGTAGCACCTGTGCCGTTGCTGAGCGAGAGTTTCAGGTCGCCTCCATGCTGGCGCATGATTTGTCGGCTCAGACAGAGGCCGATGCCATTTCCGTCCTGCTTGGTCGTATAGAAGGGCAGGAAAATCTCTTCCTTTATATCATCAGGAATGCCCGGCCCATTGTCGCTCACCAGGATGTAGGGCGAACCTCCCGAATCGGTAGCCACCACACGCACACAGGCATCCGCCATTTCCTCCGTCGCCTCGCGCGCGTTCCTTATAAGATTAGTAAGCACCTGTGTCAGCATAGCCTCATCGGCCATCAGGGTCATCCCCTCACCCCATGAGAACTTGACCGACGGTTCGTTCATCAGCTCCTGCATCTTCCCAAAGAACTTGTCCACCTCAATGACAGCCTTCTTCGGTTCGGGCAGGTGGGTCAGCTGGTAATACGAGTCGAGGAAAGATTTCACCCCCACACACTGGCCGTGTATCACCTCCATGCCGCGGCGCAGGCGGTCGGGCGTATAGTTCTCGGGACGCTTCATCATGTCACTCGACAGGGTGATGACGGGCGTGATGGAGTTCCTCAGTTCGTGCGTCATGATACGCAGCAGGCGGTTGTAGTAGTGCTGCTTGTATTCAATGTCCAGCAGGCTGTCACGATACTGGGCGATGATGCGGTTCATGTTTTCGTACATCACCTCCAGATTGGCATCCTTGGTGGAGGGGAAGTGTATCATGTAGTCGTGACACAGAAGCGAATGCAGGAAGTAGTTCACCTGATTGGGTATCAGGTTTGCCAGCTTCAGCAGATACCGGATCAGTCCGATAACCACCAGTCCGATGATTCCCAAATACAACATTTCATACCCCTTGAAGGGCAGACTGGCCACCAGCCAGCCCAAGGCCACCAAAGCCAAGGCTACCAGCACGAACTTCACCTGATAGGCATTCCTTATCCTCATACCACCAATCCGTATTTCTTCATCTTGTTATACAACTTCTGCCGCCCGATGTCCAAGCGCTTGGCCACCTCCGTCAGGTTGTTGCCACACTCCGCTATCATCTCCTGAATGTGGCGTTTCTCTGCTTCGTCCAGTGTCATCTGGCGTTTCCTTTCGTTTTCCTCTTTCAGAATCTCTGCCTCGCTTGCCTTTTGGGTCACATCCTGTTTCTGGTGACACTGGTCGATGGCATTCAGCAGTTTCTCCACCAGTTCGTCGTTGTCCCACGGCTTGGTGATGAAGTCCTCAGCCCCCTCCTTCAGCGAGTTCACGGCCAGGTTGATGTCGCCAAAGGCGGTTATCATCACCACGGCCGGCGGATTTTCCTGCTCCTTGATATACTTGAGCCAGGTGAGTCCCTCTTTTCCGTCCAGTTTCTGTGCGCTGAAGTTCATATCCAGCAACACGGCATCCACCCCACCCTTCAGGATGGCGGGCAACGTAGCGGGAAGTGTCATCACCGTGACTTTCCGAAACACTCCCTCAAGAATGATTTTCAAAGACTGCAGGACAGCCCGATTGTCGTCGATAATTGCTATGTGATAATCGTACATGAGTTTTGAGTTTTAAATGGAGGAGTTCAGGAGGTACAGAAGTTCGGGAGTTACAGGAGTTCAGAAGTTCAGACACCATACCTTGATTTAAAAATCAAAAGAGGTTTTCGATGAGCTTTAGCGAATAATAGCTTTATCTGTGAGGAGCAGAGGTATCTACAACTCCTCCCCTAAGTTAGGGGAGGTGGCCTTAGGCCGGAGGAGTGTGTAAAAATGTAGGCTTTACAGACACACGCCCTCCCCCTGCGGGGAGCCTACGGCCTCCGTCGCACAGAGCACTGTGCTCCCCTCGCAAGGCACGGATGGATATTTAATCCATCCTCCTACGGACCATGCTACGCCCTCTAACTTAGAGGGAGAGTTTTAGTTACTTCTGAACCGCATACCTTCCACGTCATCATCGAATGGTTTCACCGCAGGGTGATAAGATGACAGAACCTTGAACTTGGAACCTTGAACCATCCTTCCATTTTACCAATTTTTCTGCAAAAGTACACATTTCCCAAAATTGAGTGTCCAGAAATCATACAATTTTCATCTCAAAAATGCGATTTAACACAGTTTTAACAGTTAATATTTGCACGTTTCAATAACTTTGTAAAGAGAAAAGGGGTGAGAAGGGCCACCAAGAGAGCCAAAAGACCCACCCTAACCCTCCCTGTGAGGGAGGGGATTGAAAATAGCGAAATTACCAAATCGTAAATAAATAGAGGCCTCTCCCTAACCCTCCCCAAAAGGGAGGGGACTGAATAGCGAAATTACCAAATCGTAAATAAATAGTAAATAGTAAATAACAAAATAGTAAATAAAAAACATAAGTATTAACATTGCCCTTGAACCCTCCCCCTTGGGGGAGCTGGAGGGGGCCAAAATTCAAAATTATGATCAAGACAGAGAACCTGCGGAAGGTCTTCCGCACCGAGATGGTAGAAACCATCGCTGTGGCAAACGTAAGTATCGAAGTGAAAAAGGGCGAGTTCGTAGCCGTTATGGGTCCTTCGGGTTGTGGCAAATCCACACTGATGAACATGCTGGGCCTGCTGGACAACCCCACGGAAGGACAATACTGGCTGGACGGTCAGGAGGTGTCCACCTTCACCGAGGATGAGCAGACGATGCTCCGCCGTGGTGGTATCGGTTTCGTTTTCCAGAGCTTCAACCTGATTGACGACCTCACCGTGTATCGTAACATCGAGCTTCCGCT
>JAFXDL010000096.1 GCA_017516265.1 Bacteroidaceae bacterium | reverse complement strand
TAGAGCAAAGGACTGAAAATCCTTGTGTCCCCGGTTCGATTCCTGGTGGCACCACGAAACAAAGATTTTGTAAAACGTTGTAGCCTTCAAAGGTTATAACGTTTTTTTTTATTGGAGAGGGTCATCCGAAAACCTAGTTGCAAATATAGGCTGACAGAGACATCATGCAGACAAACTACTGGCGAAAGTTGAATGAATATAAAAGGTTCGCGCGTACCTTATATTAATGAGGGAGCAAGCCTGATTTGGCCGTTTACGGCTCGTCCAAAGACAGACTGGCGGCTATCCAAGTGAACAGTTTTCGGCTTGCTCAAGTGAATAACTTACGGCTTGACAAGTGAATAATAGTTCGGGCAACTCTAAACAACTCACTTGGAGAACTTCTAATAAGAGGGGCGTGAGGCCTTTAAGAAAACAGATAGCCGCTCAGGCTGTACCCCATTAAAGTGCGTACTTTTTTGTATTGAAGTACTACTTTTATATATAGAACTCAAAAGCCTATCAGAATAGTACTAGCTGATGATTGGTGGTGGATTTTTTGTCTCTACGAGTGGATTTTTTGTTTCTACGAGTGGATATTTTGCTTGAATGGGTGGATTATCTTTTGGAATTGAAGTTTGAAGGTATTTTCTCTTTTGCTAGTTGCTTTATTTTCATTTCCTTTGCGGAAACATTTTGCATTAACCAATAACATTAACTAAAACAATTTAATTATGAAAAAACTGTTTACTTTTATTTCAGTGGCTCTTATCGCGCTGTGTGCGAATGCGCAAGTCAACTCAACTCGTGTAGAACTTTCTCCATTGTATGCTGATGCTGAGAACTCAGATAAAGTGACTTGGAAGTTTACGAATACAGATATTACACTTACGAATGGCAATAATAAAGGTTATGCTTCTGTAGATCATTATGGCGATGTGAATGGTGATACCTGCACCCTTTCGTTCATGAAGATGTCAAAAGATGTAGAATTCAAGCTGAACATTCCTGATGGACGTGCCGTAGTACGCATTGAGTTCTGGGGGGTATCGAACTCAGGTGCAGCCATGAACTGGGCCTATTTGCACAGTCTGAATAATACAGTGGAACTCCCAATCCTTTCAGGGATTGACCGTGATGTGATGGACAACGCTGCCATCAAGGCGTTACCTCATCCCTTCAGTCCCGAGGCCAAAAATGCTGAAACTACTCCTGTAGCAGTATTCAGTGACCCTCTTGGCTGGTTTAGCGAATTGACCTTCTTGTACGACGGAAATAATCAAGTGGGGG
The DNA here is from genome assembly GCA_017516265.1 of Bacteroidaceae bacterium. Lineage (GTDB taxonomy): Bacteria > Bacteroidota > Bacteroidia > Bacteroidales > Bacteroidaceae > Phocaeicola_A. The sequence goes on along the minus strand of JAFXDL010000096.1, from coordinate 33,329 downwards.
CTAACATTGTACTTTATACTGTGCCTGAAGCAGACTTGGCCAACTATAAAGTGGAGACTGATGCCAGTATCCGTCTGAGTCTGGATAGACCGTTACCTCCTGTAGCTTCCACTCGTGTGGAACTCTCACCGTTGCATGCTGATGCAGACAATTCAGACAAGACGACTTGGAAGTTCTTTAACACAGGTATCACACTTACTAATGGTAATAATAAGGGATATGCTTCTGTGGATCATTATGGCGATGTGAATGGTGACACTTGCAAACTTTCGTGGATGAAGATGTCGAAGGATGTGGAGTTCAAACTCAACATTCCGGCAGACAGTGCTGTGGTACGCATTGAGTTTTGGGGTGTATCAAATTCTGGTGCTGCCATGAATTGGGCATATCTACACAGTTTGAGCAATACAGTGGAATTGCCCATTGTTCAGGGTATTGACCGTGATGTGATGGACAATGAAGCTATCAAGGCTTTGCCTTATCCTTTTAGCCCTGAAGCCAAGAATGCTGAGACTGCTCCTGTGGCTGTGATTGCTGATGAGTTGGGATGGTTCAGTGAACTGACCTTCTTGTATGATGGTAACAATCAGGTAGGTGCTAATATTGTAGTGTATATGGTGCATGAAAGTGAACTGGATGGTTACAAAGCTGCTAAAGACCCTTCTATCCGTTTGAGCCTTGACCAACCTGCAGATCCTGTAGCTTCTACCCGTGTGGAACTTTCACCGTTGCATGTTGATGCAGACAACTCGGATAAGGCTACTTGGAAGTTCTTGAATAGTGGTGTGACTATTACCAATGCGAACAACAAAGGGTATTCTCCCATGGAACGTTATGGTGATGTAAATGGTGATACCTGTATGCTGTCATGGATGAAGGTTTCTAAAGATGTAGAGTTCAAGATTAATATTCCTGCAGATAGTGCTGTGGTACGTATTGAGTTCTGGGGTGTTTCTAATTCAGGTTCTGCTATGAACTGGGCTTATCTGCATAGTTTGAACAATACGACAGAGTTACCAATTCTTACAGGTATAGAGCGTGATGTATTGGACAATGAAGCTATCAAAGCTTTGCCTTATCCATATAGTCCTGAGGCAAAAAATGCAGAAACAGCTCCTGTGGCTGTCTTCAATGACAATTTGGGATGGTTCAGCGAATTGACTTTTATGTTTGACGGAAATAACCAGGTTGGAACAAACATTGTACTCTATATGGTGCATCAGGATGAATTGGCCGGTTACAAGTGGGAAGTTGACCCCAGCATCAAGGTTCAGCTTGATCAGCCTGTCATTATTCCAGATGGAATCAAAGTTCTTCCTGTAGTGAAACCTTATGATCCTAATGCTCCTATTTATAATCTGGCTGGACAGCAAGTGGCTAAGGGCTATAAGGGTATTGTTATCCAGAATGGCAGAAAGTTTATCATCCGATAATTGAAATCGCAAGTGGCGGAAGCTGCCAGTTACGAACTACAAATGGCGAGTGACAAATTGCCTATATGGTACAGACTCGTCATTTGTAGCTAGTAGCTTTTATAATTATAAATATTCTCACATGCTCATAAATCTGAATATATGTGTATGAAAATCAATAGAACTTTGGCTGTCTTGGCATTAGTCCTGACTTCTTGGTCGCTTTATGCCCAACAGCCTGTAAAGGGTCAGGTGACGGATGTCAATGGTGAACCATTGATGGGAGTAACCATTGTCGTAGATGGGAAGCCTACTATGGCTACAGATTTGGAAGGAAATTTTGTGTTGGAGGGTGTGAAACCGACATCTACCGTTTCGGCAACTTATATAGGCTTTAAGGAACAAATGGTCAAAGTTGGTAATCAGAAAGTCCTCAAATTTGTACTTGCTGAAGACAATGCAAGACTTGACGAATTGGTTGTTGTCGGCTATGGTACCATGAAGAAGAATGACTTGACAGGCTCTGTTGGTTCTGTTGAACCTAAGGACTTGATACAGAAAGGAACTCCGACATTGATGGAGGCTTTGCAAGGAACGGTTCCTGGCGTAAACATTACACAGAGCAGCAGTCGTGCTGGAGGAGGTTTCGATATAGACATCCGTGGTGTCTCTTCATTGAACAGCAACACTAAACCGTTGTATATTGTAGATGGTGTCGCCTGTAGTGACATACAATGGTTGAACACACAGGATATTGAACGTATAGACATTTTGAAAGATGCTTCATCTACAGCCATCTATGGTTCGCGGGCTACGGCAGGTGTTGTGATGGTGACAACGAAGAATGGAGGCGGTATAGGAAAGAAGATAACCAAGCCGACCATTTCTTATGATGGATATTATGGTGTGTCTAAAGCTGTGCGTATGCCTGATTTTCAGAATGCACAAGAATTCTATACCTATCGTTTGCGCGAGTTTTTGACTTTTGCAGGTGAAACAGGGGGTACGGCGCAGCCGGTCTATACGATGATGGACGCAGACTTTGGGCAGATGGCTCTTCAGCGAGAGGCTGGCAAGAATGAGTTTGTGCTGAAAGAGATGCTGGCTAGTGGAAAAGTGTTTGATTGGCCAGACTATGTGACCAGAGATGGCAAGCAGCAGAATCATTATTTGGCAGTAAACGGTTCTACGGAAAATACACGGTATCATATAGGATTGGGATATTCGCAAAACAAAGGTCTCTATGAAGGTGATGAAGAACGCAAAATAAATTTTAAGGGAAGTGTGGATGCTGACCTTTCAAAATGGGTGACAGCAGGATTTACAGTGAATGTGGCCAAAATGAACAATGAATACGGTTCTGATGACGGTGTGCGTGATGCGTTCCGTATGAACCCTTTTATTTATCCTTTCGATGAAGACGGAAATCTGCTTGAGACTCCCGGACGTCATGAAGTTTTGGGAACTAGTGCTACCGGCTATCAGTTCACTAGTGGTACCAATCCGTTGCTTTATTGGAACAATGAGGAAAAGGCCAAGGAGGCCTGGACGTTTTTAGGAAACTTCTATTTGAATGTCAACCCAATAAAAGGATTGAATTTCAAGACTACCTTTTCGCCCATCTATTCTACTAGCCAGACAGGGCAATTTGTAGGTACACTTCTCGGGGCAGAGAACAATAAGGCTTCACTCTCGACCAGTCGTGGCCTTTCATGGACATGGGATAATGTGCTCACTTGGGACTATACTTTCAAGAAAATCCATCGAGTAAATGTGATGGGATTGGCCTCGTTGCTCAGCGGAGAGTCTGAATCTGAATCAATCACAGCTATGGCTGTACGTGATGGTACGAAATGGTATAATTTAGGTTCGACAACCATACCCGAAGGTACTGTTGTCAGTAATTCGTATAGTGAGAACAGTATGTTATCATATGCTTTGCGAGCTAACTACACGTTGTTGAATCGTTATATGTTGACCGCTACGGTACGTTGGGATGGGTGTAGCAAGTTTGCTGACGGATACCGTTGGGGTAGTTTTCCTTCCGTGGCAGCAGCATGGCGAATCTCTGAGGAGACATGGATGAAAGAATGCAGTGGGAATTGGTTGAACAACTTGAAATTGAGACTGTCGTATGGTTTGACAGGTAATAATAGCGGTGCTGGGAATTACGCGACACAAGTCTCAGTTTCGGATACGGGCTATTATCCGTTGGGTGGAACTTATATAAAAGGAACTGCAGTCAGTGGCATAGTCAATCGTGAATTGTCTTGGGAGACATCCCGTGAATTCAATGTGGGTTTGGACTTCGGATTTATTGGTGGCCGTTTTTATGGTTCTATAGACTGGTACAATAAAAAGTCTGAAGATTTGCTCTACCAGGTGGATCTTCCTTTGTTGACAGGTGGGCAGACAATGACGACCAATATTGGTTCTGTTCGCAATCGGGGTATAGAGCTTGCTTTGACCTCTGTCAATGTCGCTACTGCAGATTGGCATTGGGAAACAAGTTTGACATTTTCGCGTAACAAGAATGAAGTGATTGACATCAATGGACTGGGAACTGATATGCCTTCATCGGGTATGACGGGTGGTCTGTTTATTGGACACCCTGTCGAAAATGTGTATGCTTATGAATGGGACGGTATTGTGACAGACAAACTGATGACTGTACCTAATACGCAAGCCGCTGAGGATAATGGCTTTGTTCCGGGTGAGAAGGTGCGCTCATGCGACTATTATTATAATGTATATGGATGGCAGGAAGGTATGCCTATCATCAAAGATCGCGATGGAGATGGTAAGATTGATGCCAGCAATGATCGTAGGGTATTCAGTTCATCTCCTAAATTTACGGCAGGATTCACAACTAACCTGATCTTTAAGAATTGGGATTTTTCAGCCTCAATGTATGCAAAAGTGGGATATACGGTAAGTTCACCTTTTTATGGCCAATACCTTTATCTGGAAGACCGTGGCCGTATGCGATTGAACTCTGACTGGTATGTTCCGGCAGGTACATTGCTTGATTGTGACGGAGTGAATGCTGACGGAACCTTGATTAACCCGATTTATCAGGAAACCACACACTATGGCTCCTATCCTTTTACAACACAGGCTTTGCCTTATCAGGAAGCTTGGACAGGCAATGCGAACACGTTGGCAGATGCCTCTTATTTGAAAGTGAAACATATCTCTGTAGGATATACTTTCCCGAAACAATGGCTGGATAAGTTCAAGTGTCAGTCTCTGCGTCTATATGCGACAGTAACTAACCCATTTGTTTTTACGGAATATCGGGGATATGACCCAGAATGGGCAGGAGGTAGTCTGCAAAATGATGGTCCGAGTACTACAAACTGGCAATTCGGAGCAAGTATAAAGTTTTAATATGTAATACATTAAATACAAGAAAATGAAGAAATCCATATATGTATATGTTCTTACGTTGATGGGGACATTGACTCTCAGCGGATGTAACGATTTCCTTGAAGCTGAAAATAAAAGTTCTGGAGGAGTGACCGCTGATGAATACTATTCGACAGAAGAGGGATTGCAATCGTTGTTGGCAACTGCTTACAGTGGTCTCAAGTGGATGGCTACTAATACTGATCTCAACGAATGGGGGACTGATTTATATGTTGAGGTCCGAAGTAAAGATCCCGGAGAGTTCCATAAATATATCTTTTCTGCAGAAAACGGTACGATTGAAAATCTTTATACCAAAACGTATGCAATGATCAACAATGCCAATGGAGTGTTGTTTTATGGAGGCGACAATGGACAATTTGCAGCTGAAGCTAAATTCCTTCGTTGTTATGGATACTATTTGTTGACTCAGCATTTTGGTGGCGTACCTTATGTTACGAAGTATATCAATAATGCAGAACGTAATTATCCACGCATGGAACTGGGTGAGCTGTACAAGCATCTCATCAAAGAATTGGAGGAACTGGCTGTCTGTGAGACTTTGCCGGAAAAAAGCGTTGGTGAGAATCTAGGACGTGCCAGCAAACGTGCCGTTGCTGCGCTACTATCAAAGGTTTATTTGGCTGCAGGATGGGATATACAGACTACACTTGTCAATGCGGTGGCGGGTACTTATACAGTAAATTCTACCGAATATTTTGAAAAGGCATCAGAATGGGCTGACAAAACAATTGATGGGCAAGGTCTGACTATGAGTTTTCATGATAAATGGTGGCCCTTCAATGAAAATAATGCGGAGGAGATTTTTTCTGTGCAATATCAACGGGAAGGTTATGTGGGAGATATAGCCGAAGGAGGACATAATCTGCAAGGTTCGTTCGGACATCTTTATGGCGGTCCTACAGACAGTGGGCTGAAAGCCAGTGCTGCATCACTTTGTCCTTCGACAAAGGCCATCTATTTATGGGATGAAGGAGATGAACGTTGGACGGGAACTTTCATGCAAGTGATGTATAATTCGAAAAAAGATAATGTTACCGGTATTCCTGCATGGGGTAATGAAGGTTATTTTGCTTATTATAATAATGAGGATAATAGTCACTTGGATATAGCTTTTGCCTATTTCCCCTACTATGTGTCAAAATCAGATGTGAAAGATTGGGTTGCGGAGCATAAAGATAGATTCTCGCATTCTACTGCCGATAATGTGGCAAACAATCGTGCCGGATTATTCATTATCGGTGACCCCATGGAAATCATCTATTTGGATCCAAGTGGAAACGTAGCAGAGGAATTTACATTGGAATATCATGCAGGAGGAAAAAGAGCACAGGCTGGAGTATCTGTCCGTAAATATGATGATCCTCTGACTGCACAAGAGAAGAGCAGTACGAATACCTGTTATCGTGACATTCAGTTATTCCATTTGAGTGACATTTATCTGATTGCAGCTGAAGCTTATCTGATGGCGGGAGAAGAAAGTAAGGCTTTGAGATACTTGAATGACGTTCGCAAACGTGCTAAGGCTACTGAATTGGCCTCGTTCGAAGCCTATAATCCTATGTATGTGCTTCCTGAAAATTATGAAATTACTGCATTGGATGTGCTATTGGACGAACGTGCCCGTGAACTCTTTGGTGAAAATGAGGGACGTTGGATAGATCTACGGCGTACCAAACAACTTGTACGCTATAATGTTACATTCAATAATTACATCAATTCTGTGGCTGATATGTCCAACAATAAGGGAGAAGTGAAATGGTTGCGTCCTATTCCCGAAGGTGACATCAGTACCAACGAGGGAATCAATCCCGAGGACCAGAATCCAGGATATTAAAACAGTAAGAAAAAGAATAATTATGAAAAAGATATTGTCATTGATTGCTTGGTTCGGATTGACAGCCTGTTTTATGGCTTGCGATAACGATGTGGAAAGTTACGATGTTAGAATCAATCCTATCACTCCTGATTCAACAGCCGCAGGTTTGTATGAAGGGACATGGGAGCGCATGTTGCTTACCGATTCTTCTGTAGTGGAAGGAGAGGGAAGTGTCGTTATTGAATCGGATACGGCTTATCTGATAACATTACACTTTGTCAGCGAAGAATTTAATTTGAAGAAATCGGCAGTGGCAAATATTACTTATGCCAATGGCGGATACCGGTATTTCAACCATGTGGTGGATCCGAACTCAGAGTTGAAAGCCGCTTTTGTAGGACAAATTTCTAAGGAGGGAGTGAATACTACTTCATTCACTATTACTCAAATGGAAAATCGTCGTGTGAAAAAGTTTAAATATACATTCGTTGGCAGAAAGTCAGAAGGTAAGATTGGGGATGTACAAGAATAGTAAGAGTAGAAAATAGCTAAAAAATGAAATTGAGTTTGAGAACAAAGATAGTAACTCTGTGCCTTTTGGGTATATTTACTTGTTTGGAGGCTGAAGAAGTGCCTTTTACTATTGCGACAGGATTGTATGATGAAACGAAATCCGAAACCTTAGGGCTTGATTATGCAGAGGGTACAGAAACGGTCACTATATTTGCTCCTACTGAAACTACAGATAAGTTCAGTAATGGAGTAGTAATGACATCCTTCAAAGGGAATCTTTATTGTATGTGGCAGAGTTCGGCCAAAGATGAGGATGCTGTTGATACATGGGTCGCTTATAGCCGTAGTACCGATGGAGGAAAAACTTGGACAGCCCCTATGGTATTGGCTGAAACTTTGGAGAATGGTTATTGTTCTTCTGGTGGGTGGTTGGCTACGGAGAATATTCTGGTTGCCTACATCAACACTTGGCCTGGAGGGCTTAGTCCCAAAGGAGGATATACCCGATATATTACCAGTGAAGATGGAATGAACTGGAGTCAGCCTGCTGATGTGAAGATGGCAGATGGTACCACCATGAATGCTGTCTTTGAGCAAGACCCGCATGTCTTGCCGGATGGGCGTATTGTGAATTCGGCTCACTTCCAGCCTGGGTTGAAGGTATATCCAATCTATACAGATGATCCTTTGGGAGTGAGTGGATGGAAAAAAGGTTCGTTCACCTATACTGCAAATGGTGATCAATCCCGTGAATTGGAACCTAGCCTTTATCAGAAAGCTGACGGAACGTTGGTTATGGTTTTTCGTGATCAGAAAAGTACTTATAAGAAGATGGCTGCAACAAGTAGTGATCGAGGTGAAACGTGGAGCAAGGCTGTTGTGACAGATTTTCCAGATTCGCGGTCTAAACAAAGTGCCGGTAATTTGCCTGATGGTACTGTTTATACAGCAAGCAATCCTGTGAATAACAAAACGCGTATTCCTTTAGCTTTGACTCTGAGTAAAGATGGAAACCATTTTGATAAAGCATGGTTGCTGCGGGCTGGTGGAAGTGATCTTCAACCACAGCGTTATGAAGGGACAGCTAAACGAGCTTGTTATAGCTATCCTAAATCAATGATAGCAGGAGAATATCTTTATGTGGCTTATGCAACGAATAAGGAGGATGTGGAATATACACGTGTGCCACTTGCTTCTATACAAATGAATGCAGAATCTATATCAACCATGAAACAGGAAGGTGAGTCTGTCTATGTTACGGACAAAAAGGTGTTGAATGTGATACTGCCGAAATCGCAAGCTATGCATGTTGGTATATATAATGTAGCAGGTGGTTGTGTGGCCAATTTTAAAGCACAAGGGAGGTTCGCTTCGTGGAATTTGACAGAAATTCCAATGGGCATATATATTGTGCGTGTGAGAACTGTAAATGGGATATTGGTAAGGAAGATATCCCTTAAGTAATAAGGGAAGCATTGAAGTGTTTTTATAAATGTAAGATGTAGTTAATGGAGAAGGGGGGGCTGATAAAAGGCTGATACTCCCCTTTTTTCTTTTGACCATTTTCTTTGTCAATTAAATAAAAATGGCTACATTTGCCCATGTATATTGTGAACGAATAAATAAGAATTTCATGAAACACAGACTGACAAGACATTTTATAGGGTTGTATTGTGCCCTTTTACTTATGATGATAGGTGGTATGGGGGCCTTTGCGCGTAAGCCTAAAGTACCTGCGGTATTTGTTGATGATTTGCGGGTGGAGAACCTGACGAATCCAATGGGATTGGATGTCCGTCAACCACGACTCAGTTGGAAAATAAGGTCGGCAGAGAAGAATGTGATGCAGCAGAGTTATCGTATATTGGTGGCATCTACTCCCGAGAAACTAGCTGAAGATAAGGGAGATATTTGGGATTCAGGGGTGGTTTCGGATGAGCAATCTATATGGGTGCCTTATGCCGGTAAGGAGTTGAAGGATAACCAACGCTGCTATTGGAAAGTACAACTGGGAACAACGGTTGGTGAGACGGCTTGGAGTGAACCTGCCTCGTGGAGTATGGGACTTTTCATTGAGAATCATTGGCGCGGGCGCTGGATAGGGCTAGACAAAGCTATGCCTTGGGAGAGTGAGACTCAATGGAGTCGTTTGGGAGCACGTTATGTGCGCCATGAGTTTGTGACAGGAAAATCCGTGAAACAGGCTACTCTGCACATCTGTGGGTTGGGACTTTATGAAGCCTATATCAATGGTGCCAAGGTGGGCAACGATGTGTTGACACCAGCACCGACGGATTATCGTAAGACCCTTCTATATAATACATATGATGTGACAGACCTTTTGACTGATTCGGCCAACGCCATTGGAGTGACGTTAGGAAATGGGCGGTTTTATCACATGCGTCAGAATTTCAAACCTTATAAGGCACCTAATTTTGGTTATCCGAAAGTGCGTGCCAATCTGATAATAGAGTTTGAGGGAGGTGGTCGTCAAGTTGTGGTTACCGATGACCGCACGTGGAAACTGACGGCCGATGGACCTATCCGTTCCAATAATGAATATGATGGTGAAGAGTATGATGCCCGCAAGGAACTGGGCGAGTGGACATGCCCAGGATACGACGATAGTACTTGGCAACCAGCCCAACGTGTGAGCGTTCCTGATGGTACATTGCGTGCGCAGATGATGCCAGCCATGAAGGTATTGAAACGAATAGTGCCTGTGTCAATGAAACCGCATGGAGAATCCTTGGTATTGGATATGGGGCAGAATATGGTGGGATGGTTGCGTCTTGAGAATCTGAAGGGACATGCTGTGGGTGACTCTATCCAGTTGCGTTTTGCAGAGCGTCTGCAGGCGGACGGTTCGCTCTATATGGACAATTTGCGTGATGCCAAGGTTACCGATATATATGTATGTAATGGTCGTGAAGATGGCTGTTCATGGGCTCCTCGGTTTGTGACTCATGGATTCCGATATGTTGAAGTCACGGGGTTGACTGAAGCTTCTTTGGAAGATTTTGTCGGTGAAGTGGTTTCGGACGAGATGGAGGTGACGGGTTCCTTTGAATGTAGCGATACCTTGGTGAACCGCATTTATCGCAATGCATATTGGGGTATATTAGGAAATTATAAAGGGATGCCTATTGATTGTCCCCAACGAAACGAACGTCAGCCTTGGTTGGGAGACCGTACACGTGGAGCGTTAGGAGAAAGTTATATCTTTGGTAACGAACGGCTCTATGCCAAATGGATGAATGACATCTGCGAATCGCAACGGTCGGACGGGCTCATTCCGGATGTAGCACCGGCTTATTGGAATTATTATACGGGAGATGTCACCTGGCCTGCAGCGTTGCCTTTTGTCTGTGACATGTTGTACACTCAGTATGGTAATCTGGAACCCATCTTGCGAAGCTATCCTTCTCTTTGTAAATGGACAGATTTCCTTTGGAGCGAATCTATGCGGGGTAATCTCATAACGAAGGACAAGTATGGTGACTGGTGTGTTCCGCCCGAGAAATTGAATCTGGTGCACAGTCAAGACCCTGCCCGCAAGACTGATGGTGTCCTGATTGCATCGGCTTATTATGTCGGGCAATTACAGTTGATGGCGAAGTTTGCCCGTTTGCTAGGAAATAAAGCTGAGGCAGATAAGTGGGAAGAGCGTCGTGAATGGGTAGTAGAGGCTTTCAACCAAAAGTTTCTGACGGTGAAGAAAGGAACCTCACCACGACCTGACCACATTCTTTATCCGGATAGTATCTATTATGATAACAACACGGTGACAGCAAATCTGTTACCATTGGCTTTCGGCATAGTCCCTCTTGAATATGAGGATGCCGTATTCCGTCATGTATTGGCACGATTGATGCCTGCTCCCAACTGTATTCCTGCCATTTCGTGTGGAGTGATTGGAGTACAATGGTTAATGACGGAATTGAGCAAGCGAGGACGGGCAGATGTCGCTTTTGCATTGGCTTCGGCCAATTATTATCCTTCATGGGGGTATATGGTGGAAAATGGTGCTACCACCATTTGGGAATTGTGGAATGGTGACAAGGCAGACCCGTCGATGAATAGTGCCAATCACGTGATGTTACTTGGTGACTTGATTACATGGATGTATGAATGTGTAGGTGGAATCCGTCCCGAAGAAGAGGGATTCAAACACATCCGCCTTGCTCCGGCCTTTGATGTCCCAGACCTCAGTTTTGCCAACGTATCCTATGAAACCCCTTATGGCAAAGTTGTCAGCCATTGGACAAAGACGGTGATGAAGTATGCTTGGAAGGTAACAGTACCGTGTAACACGACGGCGACGGTGGTGCTGCCTGATGGTAGTGAACGGAAAATCGGTTCAGGAACCTATCATTTTGAAGGTTCTTTACCGACTGTCCATCCGGCTGTGGTTGAGAATCAATTTTTGTATGAAAAAGCTTCATTCCCAGAGTGCCATAGTGCATCTATCGTGGAACTGAAGAATGGTGACCTCCTAGTTGCCTATTTCGGAGGAACCAAAGAACGTAATCCGGATGTATGCATCTGGACCAGTCGAAAACCAAAAGGAAAGAGTGAATGGCAGGCTCCGCAACAGGTGGCGGATGGTATATTCAGTGAACGTACCCGTTCTGCTTTCAGTGAAGAAGAGATTCAACAGGGTATGGAGCGCAAAGCTTGCTGGAATCCTGTGTTGTTCGAGACTCCCCAAGGAGAATTGCTTCTGTTCTATAAGATAGGTTCTTCGGTGGCCGATTGGACTGGATGGGTTATCCGCTCGAAGAACAATGGTAAGAGTTGGTCGAAACCTGAAGCTCTGCCCAAAGGCTTTTTGGGACCAATCAAGAACAAACCTGTGGTTGTGGATGGCAAGATGATTTGTCCGTCAAGCACAGAGGTCGGTGGTTGGAAACTGCATTTCGAAATCTCGGATGATTGGGGTAAGACGTGGCGTATGGTGGGACCTGTTCCTGCTGAACTGGCATTGCATACGCAGGATGTGACTCCCGATGGACTTTCTGGGGATTCCACGAAACTGAAACCTCTTATTACTATCCAACCTGCTATCTTGAAGTTGGCAGATGGCCGTTTGCAAGCTTTGGCCCGTACGCGTAATGGATATATGGCAACAACGTATAGTGATGACAACGGTGAGACATGGAGTAAGGTGACGTTGATGAAGAATTTGCCTCAAAACAATTCGGGTGTGGATGCCGTGACTGCCACTGACGGCCGGCATTACCTTATCTATAATAATTTCTATACCATACCCTCTACTCCCAAAGGAGTGCGTACTCCTGTGGATATAGCTTGTTCAATGGATGGTCAGCAGTGGGAGCATGTTGTCTGTTTAGAAAACAGTCCTGTCCGCCAATATTCCTATCCGTCTATTATTCAAGGACGGGATGGTGCGTTGCATGCGGTCTATACGTGGCGTCGTCAGCGAATCAAGTATGTAAAGATTAATCCTGAGAGCCTGTAAGACATATAGCCTCGCAGACCTTGTCCTGCCAAGCACGTGCTTGGCGGGGTTGCAGGGTGTTTTGGTTGATGATGACGAAAGCTAGTGTATGCTTGTTGGCCGTTTCTGCATATCCGGCTAGGGATATGACACCGGTCAGTGTCCCAGTCTTGGCACGTACCCGTCGGTATGCGGCTGTTTTCTTCATGCGGTTTTTCAAAGTCCCATCTATACCGGCTATAGGTAACGACAGGTACAGTGGCCGGAAAATCTCGGTATGCCGGTATGCATATTTCAAGACATCCATCATCAATCTGGGCGATAAATAATTGTATAGCGATACACCACTGCCGTCGGCCATTCGGTAGTGGGAAGGTTGGTGTCCTACCTCTTTGATGAGTTTGTGTATCATTTTGGCTCCGTCGCTTGCAGTGGCGTAAGGTCGTTTGGCCTGTGCAGCAGCCAATTGATAGAAAACGGCTTCAGCATGTAGATTGTCACTCTTCTTCATCATGCGGTCCATAATTTGTGTCAATGGCCGACGACTGACTGCTATCTGGTGGAGTATGGAATCGGGAGCTTGTGCTACGAGTGTATCAATGGTATCGCTCAGAGTGATTCCTTGTGCCGATATGGAACGACGGAGGTGAACGAGAAAGCTATCCGTACGTTCGCTCAGCAAAGGGGTTAAGATAGGCATCCTATCATCCCAACACCATCCACTTCCCCATTTTAATGAATCTTTCAGTGATGCATTGCCGATGAGTTTGCCATCAATGTGGCGTATGCCTGCGTGGCGTACGGCTTGTGCGAAAGCTTCTATATCCAGTCGGTTGACAAGTGGGTCAAATCCGCCTACAATGTAGAGATTGCCTTGCAGAAGACTGTCTGCCGTAATGTGTCCTGTATGGTAGAGGGTCGTATTGAAGGTGTGGTCTGGGCCCAATTGCTTCAGTGCAGTGACAGCAGTCATTACCTTCTGTATGGATGCCGGACGGTAGAGCTTGTCAGCTTGGTGGCTATAAAGCAAAGTGTCATCCGTGAGGTCGTACACGATGAGTCCAACCTCTGACCGTGCTAATAATGTGTCAGTCAATAGTGTATCCAAACGGTTGCAGAGAGGGAGAGTCTCAGATGAATTTGTTGCACCCATAAATTGGGGAAATAACAGGACTGTCAAAAGCAGAAAGAAAAGTCTTTGTTTCATTTTCTGTAATGTTTGATACATTTTACGAATTCTTCCTCATGGGAGGGTATCAGTGAAAGAACTTTTTTATCGGCATGATGGATGAGGAGGTATTTTCTTAAGCACATGGAACCGATGCGGACGCAATGTATAGATTCAATGCGTTGTATGTCCGTCAGACGGATAGTGACGTCTTTTGTGAAGCGCCCCCGATGAATCTTCAATTCCCCGTCGGTGGTGATGGTGTAGGTGGTATGTATGGTACGTTCAATGAGGATGACCATTAGCAATAGGGCGGTGGCTGCGAGTACTCCCGAGTGTTCCCAATAGGCCCAAATGGTTATTCCTGCGAGTAAAATAAGGAAAAAAAGCGTGTACCATGGCACACGGGCATGAAATATTCGGTTCATAAATAAGATTTTTGGCTGCAAAGATACGTCATTTCACCGATTATTCGTAGTTTTGCGGCAGAATTAAGTCTGAAGAGGCATCACTTGATGCTCCCAAATATCTGTTTTATGGTAAGAAAGTATGATTTCTTAGTTATTGGCTCGGGTCTGGCAGGCATGAGCTTCGCCTTGAAAGTTGCCCATAAGGGTACGGTGGCCTTGATTTGTAAAGCAGGGTTGGAAGAGGCAAATACCTATTTTGCACAGGGAGGTATTGCTTCGGTTACCAATCTTGCAGTTGACAACTTTGACAAACATATTGAGGACACCCTCATTGCGGGCGATCACATCAATGACCGCAAAGCGGTAGAGAAGGTTGTACGTGGTGCTCCAGCGCAGATAGAGGAATTGATTAAGTGGGGAGTTGATTTTGACAAGAAAGCTGACGGTACATTCGACCTGCATAAAGAAGGAGGACATAGTGAATTCCGTATTTTGCACCACAAAGATAATACTGGAGCAGAAATACAGACTTCGCTTATTGAAGCCGTAAAACAGCATCCCAATATCACGGTATTTCCGAACTTCTTTGCTGTGGAAATCATCACCCAGCATCATATGGGAATCATTGTCACCCGTTATACACAAGGAATCCGTTGTTATGGAGCTTATGTACTGAACGAAGCGACAGGTGAGGTTGACACTTTCCTTTCCAAGGTGACTATTATGGCAACAGGCGGATGTGAAGCCGTTTACCGTCAGACGACCAATCCATTGGTGGCTACCGGTGATGGTATCGCTATGGTGTACCGGGCCAAAGGAGCAGTGAAAGACATGGAGTTCATCCAATTCCATCCTACAGCACTGTATCATCCTGGTGACCGCCCGGCTTACTTGATTACTGAGGCCATGCGTGGTTACGGTGGAGTACTTCGAACCAAGGATGGTAAAGAGTTTATGCAGAAGTATGACTCACGTTTGTCGTTGGCTCCGCGTGATATTGTGGCTCGTGCGATTGACAATGAAATGAAGCATCGAGGTGACGAGCATGTCTATTTGGATGTAACTCATAAAGATCCTGAAGAAACCAAGAAGCATTTCCCCAACATATACAAGAAATGTCTGAGTATAGGTGTTGACATTACCAAGGACTACATACCAGTAGCACCGGCCGCCCATTATCTGTGTGGAGGTATTGTGGTTGACCTTGACGGACAGAGCAGTATCCGTCGTCTATACGCTATTGGTGAATGTTCTTGCACGGGGTTGCATGGAGGTAACCGTTTGGCCAGCAACTCACTTATAGAAGCTGTCGTGTATGCAGATGCCGCAGCCAAACATGCATTGGGCGTTATTGATCGTTATGATTTCAATGAGGATATACCTGAATGGAACGACGAGGGAACCATCAGCAATGAGGAACGTGTGCTCATTACCCAAAGTATGAAGGAAGTGAACCAAATCATGGAGGCATATGTTGGTATAGTGCGTAGCAATACCCGTCTGACCCGGGCATGGAACCGCTTGGATATTCTTTACGAAGAGACAGAGCGTTTGTTCAAGAGCAGTAAGGCTACACGGGAACTGTGTGAGTTGCGTAACATGATTAACGTGGGATACCTTATCACCCGTCAAGCTATGGAACGTAAGGAAAGCCGTGGATTGCACTTCAGCATAGACTATCCAAAGAATAAGGGCTGAAAACAGTAGTGGGAGTAGAAACTATAGTTGTTAAAATCTATAGCCACTATTTGCTATAAATATAACAAATTAGATGAAAGGAATGAAAGACTTTCTGAACGATTTGAAGCGGAAGGATCATCCTCGTTATTTGGGAGGTATGGACTTCTTGAAGTACGTTGGACCAGGGCTGTTGGTTACGGTAGGATTTATCGATCCAGGCAATTGGGCCAGCAACTTTGCTGCAGGTTCTATGTTCGGCTATACATTGCTATGGGTAGTTACCCTCTCTACCTTGATGCTGATATTGCTGCAACATAATGTGGCTCACTTGGGTATTGCTACGGGGCTTTGCTTGTCTGAAGCTGCATACAAGTATCTGCCCAAGTGGTTGTCTGTGCCAGTGTTGACCAGTGCTGTATTGGCCAGTATATCCACTTCGTTGGCTGAAATATTAGGTGGTGCCATAGCGTTGCAGATGTTGTTCAATGTGCCTATTCCTGCTGGAGCCTTGCTGACAACCGCTTTTGTGGTGGTGATGCTCTTTACCAACAGTTATCGGCGGGTGGAGAAGGGAATCATTGCTTTTGTGTCACTTATTGGC
This sequence comes from Bacteroidaceae bacterium, assembly GCA_017516265.1. Taxonomy (GTDB): domain Bacteria; phylum Bacteroidota; class Bacteroidia; order Bacteroidales; family Bacteroidaceae; genus Phocaeicola_A. Next base: position 16,836 of record JAFXDL010000096.1, on the reverse strand, counting down.
TTTTCGTTTCTGTATGAGTTGTTCTTGATAGACGTTGATTGGCCGGTGGCTATGCGTTCGGCTGTTGTCCCTTCGATTCCTGAAGGTAGTATGTTGATAGTGATGAGTGTATTGGGGGCAGTAGTAATGCCTCACAACCTGTTCTTGCATTCCGAAGTTATTCAGAGCCGTCAGGTGAATTTGCAGGACGATGCTCACATTCGTAAAGCACTGAAATATGAGTTTTTTGATACACTGTTGGCAATGACTATCGGATGGGCAATCAACAGTGCAATGATAGTATTGGCTGCTGCCACTTTTTTTAAGAATGGTGTGCAGGTGGAGGAGTTGGCTCAAGCGCAAAGTCTGCTCGACCCTTTGTTGGGAGGAGCGGCAGGGGTGGTGTTTGCCATTGCGCTGCTATTGGCGGGAGTTTCATCTACAGTCACCAGTGGCATGGCGGCAGGTTCCATTTTTGCCGGTTTTTTTGGTGAATCATATAATATCAAGGATACCCATTCGCGTTTAGGTGTATTGCTCTCGTTGGGAATAGCATTGCTGATCATATTCTTTATTGAAGATCCTTTCTATGGATTGATTATTTCGCAAATGATACTGAGTGTACAATTACCCATCACTGTATTCTTGCAGGTAAGTCTTACTTCTTCTAAACGGGTGATGGGGCAGTATGTCAATAATCGTTTTACTACAGTGGTGCTTTATGTGGTAGCGACATTGGTGACGGTGTTGAATCTGATGTTGCTGTTTCAAGCCTCGTGACAATTTCAGAAACGAACAATTGATGTAAGTTGTCAGTTACTGATGGACTTTTTTACATAGTTCCCAGGTTTTGCAGGTCAGCCTCTTTTATGCGCAATTTGTTGGAAAGAGTATGTTTGAAACGTTAAAACTCCTTTTCGGACTGCCAAAAGTTGGTAATTACACACTTTTTATCCCTAATATAGTATAAAACTTACCCTATTCTTTTTATTTAAGCGGAAATTGTTACTATTTTTGCAACTTGTTATCAAAAGATTCTAAATGTAATGAGAAAAATATTAGCTGTATTGGCATGTCTGGTGATGATGTTTGGGGTGTTCACGTCGTGTCTTGATAGTGATGACAAAGTGACGTTGACTCCTAACGTCTATCTTGCTTCTTTCTCTATCAATGATATAGAAACGGAGGTGCCTTCCAAAACAGAATCGGGTAAGGATACAATTATTGTGAGAAAAGTTCTTGGAGATTCTTATGTTTTTGCGATAGATCATTTGAATGGTCAAGTTTATAATGTGGATTCACTGCCTCAAGGAACAGATGTGACTCGGGTGACGGTCAATCTGACTTTGGTAGGAGGGTATGCCACTTACCTGCAAGGTGAAACCACTAAGGCATACACTTCAACGGATAGCATTGATTTCAGCTCTCCCGTTCGTTTTACTCTATACGCTAATGATGGAGAACATGCAAGAACTTATCATGTGAAACTGAACGTTCATCAGACAGATGTAAAATCGTTGAAGTGGACAAAGATTGATAATAATAATTTCTGTAGTGGGCTTCTGAAGGCAGAAAAACTGGTACAAGTGCGTGATGCGTTGATGGTATTTGGTGAAATGAATGGTCTGCCGACAATGATGAATGGAAGGTTGGACGGAAATTTTGAATTTGTTCAAAAGGAATGGCCTTTAAACGGAATTGAAGGACAAGTGGACTATGCGTCCATCGTTGCACATGAGAATGCCGTTTATTTGTTGGCTGATGGCAAACTGTACAGTTCTATAGAAGGTGTGAACTGGACGGCAGAATCGCCCGAACGGACCTTTACAAGTATGGTGGGGGTTGCTGATGGCAAGCTCTATTTGAACGAAGGTGGAATCCTTGTGGCTTGCGATCCCGAGGAGTGGAGTCCGACAAACCGTGTGGAACATCTGACTCATGATTGGGAAGTGGTGCAGACGGTGGATGAAAGTCTGTTTCCTGTGAATCCGTGGGTGGTGGAAGCTTCTTTGCCTACCAATCCGCAGATTAGTCGTACAACACTGATTGGTGTACCGCAGAATTATACCGGAAATTTTGCTTCTGTTTGGTCAAAACTCTCTATTGAATCCGAATGGACTTATTATCCGGAAATCCCGGGTAATGGTCAGGCTTGTCCTTTGTTGGAGCGTTTGACCGTCATATCGTATGACAATCAATTGTATGCATTTGGTGGTGCTGATAAAGTTGGGACAGTGGAACCTTTTGAGGCTGTTTTTGCTTCTGCTGATGGTGGAATTACTTGGCAAAAGCAGGGAGAAGATATCGGCCTTCCTGAGGAACTTAGAGGATATGATGAACCTTTTGCTTGTGTGGTGGATACGGCTGATAACATTTGGATTCAGTGTAGTGACGGTCGCATGTTCCGTGGGAATATAGGCCGGTTGGCAGAGTAAAGCAGAGGTTCAAGAACTGCATGGCAGAATGGATATGAAGAAAGAATGCGTTGGTTCTCGGATGGTGCTTCTGTTGCTCCTTCTTATCTTGTTCGGGGGGGCAGCGAAAGCACAGTATGCTGATGAGGAGTACCGCATGGAGTTGGGCGGACGCTTGGGAGGTATGGCCTATATGGGTGATGCCAACTACAGCAACCCATTTAAAGATATGGGCCTTTCTGCTGGAGTTGTGGCTCGTTACAACTTCAATCCTCGGATGGTGCTTAAGGCTGATGTTGCTATGGGACGGATTTCTGGGGATACAGGCACGATGGATAATGTGTTCCCTAACGGACTGAGGACTAGTTTTGAACACGTAATATACGATGTGGGAGTACAGTTTGAATATAATTTCTGGCCTTATGGAAATGGAATGAGTTATCGCGATAGCCGCAGATTTACCCCATATATGGCTGGAGGGATGGGGCTGACTTTCGCACCCAAAACAGTGGAAGGTGTGACAGCTGTCAATTTCTCTTTAGGAGCAGGCATCAAATATAAGTTTGCTCCGAGATGGAACGTGGGAATCGAATTTTCTATGCGCTTCTCGACTTCCGATGAACTGGATGTGACAGCTTCTGAAGGCCTGGTGCTGGATGACCCCTACCTGATAAAGAGTGGTTTCCTGAAAAACAAGGATTGCTACTCGATGGTTGGCCTGATGGTTACATATGACATATGGCCCAAATGTGATAATTGCAATAAAAACTGATTAAATCGGTTTATTAAATTAGAATTATAAGAAACGAAATAGAATGATGACATACAAGGAACAGTTGGACATGAACCGCATACCCGAGCATGTGGCCATCATTATGGATGGAAACGGGCGTTGGGCCAAATTGCGTGGGGAAGACCGCAGCAAAGGGCATATGGAGGGAGTGGAAACCGTACGCCGTATTGTTACTGAATCTGTAAAGTTGGGTTTCAAATATCTGACTCTGTACACATTCTCTACAGAGAATTGGAATCGCCCAGAGGCTGAAGTGGCCGCATTGATGGGGTTATTGTTTGATAATCTGAAGGATGAAATCTTCATGAAGAACAATGTCGGATTTCGTGTAGTGGGCGATATGGAACGTATGCCTGCAGCTGTGCGTGAACGCATTGAATGGTTGGAGCAAACAACAGCTGTCAATACGGGTATGACATTGGTGTTGGCGCTCAGCTATTCGTCGAAATGGGAAATAACTCGTGCCGTCCGTTCCATTGCCACTGATGTGGCTAAAGGAAATCTGAAGGTTGACGAAGTGAATGAACAGACCATAGCTTCGCGGTTGGTTACCAACTTTATGCCAGATCCGGATTTGCTTATACGTACAGGTGGAGAGGTACGTTTGAGTAACTATTTGTTGTGGCAGTGTGCCTATTCTGAATTGTACTTCTGTGATACATTGTGGCCCGATTTTTCTGAAGAAGAATTGGCTAAGGCCGTCTATACGTTCCAACAGAAAGAACGCCGGTATGGAAAAACAAGCGAGCAGGTGGCTGCAAAGCAATGATTGATTGAGAAACAGAGAAGAAGTAGGAAATACGAAGAAAATGAAAATAACTTCAATATTCATTCGGACAATTGCCGGAATAGTGGCATGGTGTTGCTTGATACCTCAAGTGACCAAGGCCCAAATGAATGCAGAAAAACAGGTGAATCCCGTTATTCTCTATTCTGGGAACCCTAAGAGCTATGAAATAGGAGGAATAGCTGTTAGCGGTGTGAAAAACTACGAGGATTATGTTTTGATAGGTCTTTCCGGACTTTCTGTAGGGCAGAAAGTGCAGATTCCAGGAGATGATATAACCAATGCGACAAAGCGTTATTGGAAACATGGTTTGTTCTCGGATGTACGAATCTTAGCTGATAGTATCGTGGGTGATAGAATCTATCTTACGATTCAATTGGCTGAGCGTCCACGTATTTCAGAAATTCATTATAATGGAGTGAAGAAGTCTGAACGCGAAGATTTGGAATCGCGTTTGGGTATCGTGAAGGGACGTCAAATTACCCCCAATATGGTTGACCGTGCCAAAATTGTCATCAAACGTTATTTTGACGAGAAAGGTTTCAAGAATGCGGAAGTGGAAATCGTACAACGTGATGATGTGGCATCTGATAACCAGATGATTGTTGATATCAATATTGATAAAAAGGAAAAGATCAAAATCAACAAAATCTATATCAATGGAAATGAGCATCTTTCGGACAAGACCATTCGCAAAGCGATGAAAAAGACTCGCGAACGGAGTAATTGGGCCAATCGCTTCAGAAATTTCTTCAAAGGAGGAAAGAAGTTCATTACGGAAAAATACGAAGAAGATAAGGACCTTATCATAGAAAAATATAATGAGTTGGGATATCGCGATGCGCAAATCCTTTCTGATAGTGTTGTGGCACATGATGACCGTACGGTGGATATATATCTGAACATGGAAGAGGGTAACAGGTATTATTTGCGTCATGTGACATGGGTCGGTAATACGGTTTATCCTGCTGACAAGTTGAACGAAGCCTTACAAATGAAGCGAGGCGATGTCTATAACCAAAAGAAGATGAGCGAACGCTTGAACTCAGATGAGGATGCCATCCAAAGCCAATATTACAACAATGGTTATGTGTTCTTGGAACTGGAACCTGTGGAGGTGAATGTGGATGGAGACTCTATTGATGTGGAGATGCGTATGCGCGAAGGTCGTCAAGCGACTATCAATCGTGTACGTATTGCGGGTAATGACCGTCTCTATGAAGATGTCGTACGTCGTGAGTTGCGTACCAAGCCTGGTGATTTGTTCAGCAAAGCAGCTCTTGAACGTTCCTATCGAGACATTGCTCAAATGGGACATTTCAATCCTGAAACAATCAATCCGGACATTAAGCCTGATCAAGAAACGGGAACAGTGGACATCAATTGGATGCTGGAATCTAAAGCGAACGACCAGATAGAGTTGTCAGCCGGATGGGGACAGACGGGTGTTATTGGTCGCGTGAGCTTGAAATTTACTAATTTCTCTATGGCTAACCTATTCAAAAAGAGTGAGAACCGACGCGGCTTCTTGCCACAGGGAGATGGACAGACTTTGACTTTGAGCGGGCAGACCAATGGAGATTATTACCAGTCATACAGTATTTCGTTCTTCGACCCCTGGTTTGGCGGAAAGCGGCCTAATTCTTTCTCTGTGTCTGCGTTCTACTCCAAGCAGACAGATGTGAGCAGCAATTATTACAACTCGGCTTACTACAACAACTACTATAACTATTTGTACGGATACGGTAATTATAACAGCAGTTATTACAATAGTTATGAGTCGTTTTATGACCCCGACAAATCGGTGCAGATGTATGGTGTCTCAGTCATGTTCGGTAAGCGTTTGCGTTGGCCTGATGACTACTTTACCTTTACGGCCTCGCTCTCTTATCAGCGTTATGTGTTGAAGGATTGGCAGTATTTCCCTGTGACCAATGGAAAGAGTAACAACATCAGTTTGGAACTGACCCTTTCACGTAATTCAGTTGACAATCCCATTTTCCCGCGTTCGGGTGCTGAGTTTACTCTGTCATGCCAATTGACACCTCCTTATTCTTTGTGGGATGGAGTTGACTACTCGAAGTATGCACAGAAAGCCACTGATGCAAACTATCAAAGGGATATGAACTTGAAATATAAGTGGGTGGAATATCACAAGTGGAAGTTCAAGAGCAAGACTTATACCGCTTTGATGGACATCAACAAGACTCCAGTGCTGATGACTCGTGTTGAGTTTGGTCTGTTGGGACATTATAACCGTTATAAGCGTTCGCCTTTTGAAACATTCTATATGGGCGGTGACGGTATGAGTGGATACTCGTACAGTTATGCTACAGAGACCATCGCATTGCGTGGATATGAGAATGGTTCATTGACTCCGTATGGATACGAAGGTTATGCTTACTCACGTTTGGGCTTGGAGCTTCGCTATCCGTTGATGTTGGAAGGGTCGACCAACATTTATGCCCTTGCATTTGTTGAAGGAGGAAATGCCTGGAGTGATGTGAAAGATTTCAATCCCTTCGATATGAAGCGTTCGGCCGGTGCTGGTGTCCGTATCTTCTTGCCTATGGTTGGTCTGATGGGTATTGACTGGGCTTATGGTTTCGACAAGGTATATGGCTCAAGCCAATATGGAGGCAGCCAGTTCCACTTTATCTTGGGACAAGAGTTCTGATAACGAAGTTTAGTGTTAATAATATAATGTACGCGCGTATGAAGAAAGTATTTTTAATAGCAGTCATGGCTTGTTTGACAGCACTGACGGCAAGTGCACAGAAGTTTGCACTGGTAGATATGGAATATATTCTCAAGAATATACCGGCCTATGAGCGGGCTAACGAACAGTTGAATCAGATATCCAAGCGTTGGCAGGCTGAAGTGGAAGCCTTGGCTCAGGAAGCCCAGACGCTTTATAAGAATTATCAGTCTGAGGCTGTATTCCTTTCGGAAGAGCAAAAGACTAAGAAAGAAGAAGAAATTGTGGCTAAGGAGAAAGAGGCTAGCGAACTCAAACGTAAGTATTTTGCGCCTGACGGTGAGCTCTACAAGAAGCGTGAAAGCTTGATGGCTCCTATTCAAGATGAGATATACAATGCCGTAAAAGAGTTGGCTGATGCCAAAGGATATTCTCTGATTCTTGACCGTGCATCGGATGCAAGCATCATTTTTGCATCGCCGCGCATCGATATAAGCAACGAAGTGTTGTCAAAATTGGGATATTCGGAATAATTTCTATACATTTGCAACCGTAAACACGAAATAATAATCAAATAAAAAATAGAACTATGTTGAAAAAGTTAATTGTAGCATTGATGCTGATTATCCCTATGGGATTGTGTGCACAACAAAAATTTGGTCATGTAAACTCTGCAGCCATCATTCCTTTGATGCCGGAGTACACTACTGCACAGACAGAACTTCAGGCATTGGAAAAGCAATATGCTGATGAAATCAAGCGTATGCAGGATGAGTTGAATAAAAAAGGTGAGGAGTTTGAAGCCCAGAAGGCGACTTTGCCTGCTAACATTGCCGAGCGTCGTCAGGCTGAATTGCAAGAGCTCTTAAACCGTATGCAGCAATATTACCAGGAAGGTGAGCAGCACATGCAGAAGGCTTCGGCTGACAAGATGGGAGCTATCCGTGACAAATTGACTGCCGTTATCAAGGAGGTTGGTGTTGCAGGCGGATATGTGTACATCATGGATACAGCAGCCGGTGTTCCTTATATCAGTGAAACACTGAGCACTGACGTGACTGAGACTGTAAAAGCAAAATTGGGAATCAAGTAAAGAAAAACAGTGATATGAGTAAGAAACTTTTATGGGTTCTTCTCTTTTTGCTACCTTTATGTGTTAACGCACAGGATTCTTTGGCTGTAGCAGAGACACCAGTAGCAGAGAGTGAATCGGCTCCCCAAAAGAAATTCGGATACCTGAGTTATTCAGCTGTCATCCTTGAATTGCCTGAATATCTTCGTTCACAGGAGAAGCTGTCTGCTTTGCAGAAGAAGTATGATGAAGAACTGGCCCGTTCGGAGAAAGAGTTCAATCTGAAGTTTGTCGAATTCTTGGATGGTCAGAAAGAATTTCCTGAGAATATCCTGCTGAAACGTCAAAAGGAGTTGCAGGACTTGATGGAGAAGAGTCTGCAGTTCAAGAATGAGGTAAAGTCATTGCTTGAACAGGCTCGTCAGGATTTGAGTGCTCCTGTCATCGAAAAGCTCAATGGTATCATTTCTCAAATAGGCCAAGAATTCGGGCTTGAGTATGTCCTTAATACAGACAACAATGCTTGTCCCTATATAGACAAGAATGTAGGAATGGACATTACGAACTTGGTGCGTGAGAGATGTAATCAGGCTCAGTAAAGAACTATTTTGACACGAGTTGCGAATGAGATAATTGTTCGCAACTCGTGTTTCTACACTTAAATCATTTCCCCGTCTGTGTATTCTGGTCCTATCGGTATTTTTGACTCCGGATATGGCGGGCTGACTATCCTTCAGCAAATCCGTCGTGTGATGCCCCAATATGATTATATCTATTTGGGCGACAATGCCCGTACCCCATACGGCACCCGTTCGTTTGAGGTCGTGTATGAGTTTACCCGTCAAGCGGTGGAGCGTCTGTTTGCGATGGGATGCCATCTGGTCGTGTTGGCTTGCAATACCGCATCAGCCAAGGCTTTGCGTAGTGTGCAACAGAATGATTTGGAACGTCTTGACCCTCAGCGACGTGTGTTGGGGATTATTCGCCCTACGGTGGAGAGCATCGGAGGGATGACCCATTCGCGTCATGTGGGCATTTTGGCTACGGAGGGTACTATTCTTTCTGCTTCGTATCCTCTAGAGGTGAAAAAGTTGTTTCCGGATGTTGTCGTCACAGGGCAGGCTTGTCCCTTGTGGGTCCCCTTGGTGGAGAATAACGAGGCCACGTCATCAGGTGCAGACTATTTCGTGCAGAAGTACATTGATGCGTTGCTGGCGCAAGACCCGTTGATAGACACCGTAATCCTTGGATGTACCCATTATCCCTTGTTGTTGGACAAAATAAAGAAATATATGCCCTCGGGCATACGGGTCATCTGTCAAGGAGAATACGTAGCAGCCAGTTTGCAGGATTACCTGATGCGCCATCCCGAGATGGATGTGCGTTGTTCGAAAGATGGGAAATGCCGTTTCTTTACGACGGAATCCAAAGAGAAATTCATCAGTTCTGCCAGTCTGTTTCTGCAAGAACCGATAGAGGTTGAACATATCACTCTGGGGTGAATAGTCCATTATTCCCCCGAGAATCATCTAATATAAAATAGAACAAAGAAAAACATATGGAAAAGAAATTCAAACGAACCACAGTGACCTCGGCTTTGCCTTATGCCAATGGTCCTGTCCATATCGGCCACTTGGCAGGTGTGTATGTGCCGGCCGACATTTATGTGCGTTATCTTCGTCTGAAGGGCGAGGATGTCCTCTTCATTGGAGGTTCTGATGAGCACGGTGTGCCCGTCACCATCCGTGCCAAGAAGGAAGGGTGTACTCCGCAAGATGTGGTTGACCGTTATCACGGCATCATCAAGAATGCTTTTGCCGACTTTGGTATCTCTTTTGATGTCTATTCACGCACCACATCGAAGACCCATCATCAGCTGGCCAGCGATTTCTTCAAGACTCTTTATGACAATGGCAAGTTCATTGAAATGGAGAGCGAGCAATTCTACGACGAAGGGGCCAAGCAATTCCTCAGCGACCGTAACATCATGGGACAGTGTCCCCGTTGTCATGCCGAGGGCGCTTATGGTGACCAGTGCGAGAAGTGCGGAAGCACCTTGTCTCCTGACGAACTGATCAATCCTGTGAATGCACTTACTGGCAACCCGTTGGTGAAAAAGGCCACCAAGCATTGGTATCTGCCCCTTGATGCCCATCAGCCTTGGCTCGAAGAGTGGATTTTGCAGGGCCACAAGGAGTGGCGCACTAATGTCTATGGCCAGTGCAAGAGTTGGTTGGACGCAGGCTTGAAGCCCCGTGCTGTTACCCGCGACCTCGAATGGGGTATCCCTGTACCCGTAAAAGGTGCTGAGGGTAAGGTGCTCTATGTATGGTTCGATGCTCCTATTGGCTACATCAGCAATACGAAAGAACTCTGTGATGCTCATCCCGAGAAAGGTAGTTGGGAAACGTGGTGGAAAGATCCTGAAACCCGTCTTGTACACTTCATCGGTAAGGATAACATCGTTTTCCATTGCATCGTCTTCCCCGCCATGTTGAAGGCCGAGGGAAGCTACATCTTGCCCGACAATGTGCCTAGCAACGAGTTCTTGAACTTGGAGGGTGACAAGATTTCTACCAGCCGCAATTGGGCGGTGTGGTTGCACGAATATCTTGTTGACTTCCCCGGCAAGCAGGATGTGCTCCGCTATGTGCTTACCGCCAATGCTCCTGAGACGAAGGATAACGACTTCACATGGAAAGACTTCCAGGCACGCAACAACAACGAGTTGGTTGCCGTCTATGGAAACTTTGTGAATCGTGCCCTTCAGCTTACCCAGAAGTATTATGACGGTGTAGTGCCTGCTCCTGGAGAACTGACTGACTATGACAAGGAGACACTGGCCGAGTTCAAGGATGTGAAGGAGAAGGTAGAGCGTCTGCTCGACAATTTCAAATTCCGCGATGCCCAGAAGGAGGCGATGAACTTGGCACGTATCGGCAACAAGTATATTGCTGACTGCGAACCTTGGAAGGTCATCAAGACTGACCCCGAGCGTGTGAAGACCATCATCTATATATCTCTCCAGTTGACGGCTAATCTGGCCATTGCTTTCGAGCCGTTCCTTCCCTTCAGTAGCGACAAGTTGCGCGGTATGCTCAATATGCCTACTTTCGAATGGGAGTCATTGGGGCGTACTGACATTCTCCCCATCGGTCATCAGTTGGCCGCACCTGCTCTTCTGTTTGAGAAGATTGAGGATGCCGCCATCGATGCGCAGATGCAGCGTCTGGAGGATATCAAGAAAGCCAATGAGGCTGCGGCCTACAAGGCCAATCCCATCAAGCCTACCATTGCTTTTGAGGACTTTGAAAAACTTGATATTCGTGTAGGTACGGTGCTTGAGTGTGAGCGTGTGCCCAAGATGAAGAAACTCTTGAAGTTCAAGATTGCCGACGGTTTGCAGGATCGTACGATTGTGAGCGGTATTGCCGAACACTACCAGCCCGAAGAACTCGTAGGCAAGCAGGTGCTCTTCATTGCCAACTTGGCTCCCCGCCAGTTCAAGAACGGCCTTGTGAGCGAAGGTATGATACTCAGTGCCGAGAACTTCGATGGCTCATTGGCCGTCACTTCCCTATTGAAAGAGGTTAAACCGGGTAGTGAAGTGAAATAAGTCGGGGACTTTATGTTGCTGCCACGGTGATGGTAGTGTCCTGCCTCAGTATTGGTAGTACTCTGCCACGGTATTGGTAGTTCCCTGCCTCGGTGCTGGCAGACATCTGCCAACGGGGTTGGCAGAGATAAAAATAAAAAGAGGAAGCACATCCTGTTCGGTGTGCTTCCTCTTTTTTATGTGTGGTGTATAGCTCTTATTGCTGCTTTTTACATTGCAAATGTGTTGAATCCTCCATCAACTACGGCTACGGTGCCAGTGACAAACTTGGCGGCATCGCTGATGAGGTAGTGGATGGTGCCGCAGAGTTCTTCGGGTTCACCGAAGCGTTTGAAGGGAGTCTGGCGGATGACGTCTTTTCCACGTTCAGTCAAGTTGCCTTTACCGTCGGTCAGCAAGAGCAGGTTCTGTTCAGTCAGGAAGAATCCGGGTGCGATGGCATTTACGCGGATTTTCTCGGTAAACTTGCTGGCTACCTCGTTGGCCATGAAGGCAGTGAAGTTTGAAATACCGGCTTTAGCGGCAGCATAGCCACACACGCGGGTCATGGGGCGGAAAGCGGCCATGGATGAGAAGTTGATGATGCTTCCCTTGCCCTGTTCAACCATGGGCTTGAGGAATATCTGAGTGGGGATGACGGTGCCGGTCAGGTTCAGGTCGAGCACACGCTTGAACTGTTCGGGGTCGAGGTCGAAGAAGTTGCCCGTAGGTGCAATGGTTGCTCCCGGCATGTTTCCTCCAGCAGCATTCAGCAAGGCATCTACGCGGCCGTATGCCTTCAGGATGTCTTGCAGATTCTCCTCTACCTTAGCAGCATCCATCACGTCCGTTACCAGGAACATGGCTTCGCCGCCCTGTGCCTTGATGTCGGCCACAATCTCGTTGCCTATTTCGGCTTTACGTCCCATTACTACAACTTTGGCACCTTCTTTGGCCAGATATTTGGCAATGCAGCGGCCCAATACTCCGGTGCCGCCGGTGATGACCACCACTTGGTCTTTGATGTTGAATAATTCGTTCATAGCTCTTTTTTTGTTTATACAAATTTCTTTTCTGCAAAGTTACGCATAAGTTTCCTTTGATAAAAGGAAATTGCCCTTTTTCTTTGTATCATAATGTTAAAGATTTGCATCATTCTTTCTGTGGATATGGTGAATATTGTACATCTTTTGGGGAAAATATGGAATAAATGCACTAAAATCGTCCGAATAGATGCAATGTGTCAGTATTTTGTGTATATTTGCACGGCACAATCTATAACAATGAGTTTTCTGCGACGAATATATATATGGTTTAAGCGCTTCCGTCATCGGCGGGGGTATGGGGTTCATTCGCCATTTGCCTTCAGGTTGATAACGGATGTTGTGTACGAACGTCTTCCATTCTATGCCTATGAGGAACTGAAGCAAGTACGTCGTCTGTTGCCGAAAGAGAGTAAGGTGTATCCCGAACGGGTGGACAGATTGTTGTTCCGTCTGGTCAATCGCTTTTCTCCTCAACGGGTGGTGGAGGTAGGCACAGGGGCAGGATTGAGCTTGTGCTACTTGTCGGCAGCCCGTTTGGAGGCACAGTGTGTATCCCTGTGTGGCGAAGATGCTGCTGGAGTGTGTGGCGAAGTGGTTGACCCATGTAAGAACGCCACCGTGGTGGCAGAACCATTGATGGATGCTTTTCGTCGTGAATTGGACATAGAACCGGGGGTTGACCTCTTACACATTGCACATACGGCGGATTATTCCCAGGTCTTCGAAGAATTTTTGCCCTACGCAGGAGAAAATTCATTGGTGGTAATCGAAGGTATCTATGAAACGAAAGCCAAGAGTGAATGGTGGAAACAGGTGGTAGCCGATGAGCGTACAGGCATCACATTTGACCTGTATGACCTGGGATTGGTCTTCTTCGATCGTCAGAAGAACAAGCAGCACTATGTGGTCAACTTCTGATGCGGACAAGATTGATGTGATAGAGAAAAAAACTTAATGACACTAACTAATAATCAAAGAAGAAAGATGAAAAGAACTTTTAAGAATGTAGCCATGATGCTACTTGCCCTTGCGGCATTGACGGGGTGTGGAGGTACTTCCTCACAATCCCAGCAGAGTACGTGCGGACAAGGTATCTGTCCTTCTGTGTATGAAAACCTGCCTTTTGAGATGAAGGCCGTTGAGCAACCCTCTTTCCCTGACTATCAGGTGAACATTGTTGATTTCGGTGCCAAGGGCGACGGCATCACTCTGAATACCGAAGCCATCAACAAGGCCATTACCTCTGTCAGCGAGAAGGGTGGTGGTAAGGTGGTTATCCCTGCTGGTATCTGGTACACCGGCCCCATTGTGTTGAAGAGCAATGTGAACCTCCATGCTGAGGCCAATGCATTGGTCATCTTCTCCGATGACTTTATGCTTTACCCCATCCTGGACACTTCGTTCGAGGGGTTGAACACTCGTCGTTGCCAATCACCCCTGTCGGCTTATGGTGCCGAGAATATAGCCATCACTGGAAAAGGTGTGTTCGATGGTTCGGGTGACAGTTGGCGTCCGGTGAAGAAGGGTAAGATGACCGATGGCCAGTGGAAGAAACTGGTGGCCAGTGGTGGTGTGGTTGATGGTAATGTGTGGTATCCCACCGAAGGTTCGTTGAAGGGTGCCAAGGCTACCAAGCAGTTCAATACTCCTGAAGGGCTCAGCACCCCTGCCGAGTGGGACGAGGTGCGCCCCTGGTTGCGTCCCGTATTGCTCAGCTTCGTGAATTGCAAGCGCGTTTTGCTGGAGGATGCCACCTTCAAGAATTCACCTGCCTGGTGTCTGCATCCCCTGATGTGCCAGGACATCACACTCAATCGTGTGAAAGTGTTCAATCCCTGGTACTCTCAGAATGGCGATGCCCTCGACCTGGAGTCATGCAAGAATGCCCTTGTCATCAACTGTATCTTTGATGCCGGCGACGATGCTATCTGCATCAAGTCAGGTAAGGACAAGGACGGACGCGAGCGCGGTATCCCTTGTGAGAATGTCGTGGTGAAAAACAATGTAGTGCTTCACGGACACGGAGGTTTCGTTGTAGGTAGTGAGATGTCCGGTGGAGTGAAGAACATTTATGTGTCCGACTGCTCTTTCTTGGGCACCGATGTAGGCCTCCGTTTCAAGAGTACCCGCGGACGTGGTGGTGTGGTTGAGAACATCTACATCGACAACATCAACATGATAGATATCCCCAACGAGCCTCTTCTCTTCGACCTCTTCTACGGTGGCAAGGGTGCAGGTGAAGAGACTGATGAAGAGGTGGCAGCCCGTATGCGTGCGGCTATCCCTGCTGTTACCGAGGAAACTCCTTCATTCCGCAACATCTTCATCTCCAATGTGAAGTGTAAGGGCACCGACGGACGTGCCATGTTTTTCAATGGTCTTCCCGAAATGCCCGTGAAGAATGTGGTTGTGAAGGATGTAATCATCACCGAGGCCAAGAAGGGTGTTGTCATCAGTCAGGCAGAGGATGTCACCTTCGAGAATGTCCGCATCGAGACCGTTGACGGAAGCGACCGCATGAAGGTGAACAATGCCAAGAACCTGAAGGTGGATGGCAAGGAATATGCCGAAATCGGCTTCAAGGCGCAGAGCATAGAATTATAAATAGAGTTTGTGGAGATAAAGGGAGGTAGAATGAATGGTTATCTCCCTTTATTCCTATATTGAGAAGAAAGGTAAAGTATGAAAATCTACACCAAGACCGGTGACCAAGGAACTACAAGCCTCGTTGGTGGTGCGCGTGTGCCAAAGACCCATGTGCGTCTGGAGGCATACGGGACCTTGGACGAATTGAATGCCCACATGGGGTTGCTTGCTACGTCATTGACTGATGAGGCTGATGTGGCCGATGTGCAATGGATGCAGTACCTGCTCTTTGTGGCGGGTACCTTGCTTGCTACGGAAGAGGATTCTCCCTGTTTGGGCAAGTTGCCACATGTGACCGATGATGATGTCTGCCGGATGGAGCATCTGATAGACACTGTGCAGGACGGGCTCCCTCCGTTGCATTCGTTTGTCCTTCCGGGAGGAGTCATGGCCAGTGCCCAGGCCCACGTGTGCCGCACCGTTTGCCGACGGGCCGAAAGAAGGGTGTTGGCCATGGTCGAAGCAGGCATTCAAGTGGAGGGGCAGATTCTCGTATTTTTGAACCGATTGTCTGATTATCTGTTTGTATTATCCCGCAAAATCAATCATCTTGCAGATTGTGACGAAATTTTTTATAATAATGCTTGTGATTGAGAATATTTGTTTTATTTTTGCGGCCAAATTATAAATAAGCTGTAAAACTATGTATTGGACATTGGAATTGGCCTCCAAGTTGGAGGATGCTCCTTGGCCTGCTTCCAAGGACGAATTGATTGACTATGCCGTGCGCTCAGGTGCACCACTTGAAGTGATAGAGAACTTGCAGGAAATCGAAGACGAAGGCGATGTGTACGAATCCATCGAAGAGATTTGGCCTGACTATCCCAGCAAGGAAGACTTTTTCTTCAACGAGGATGAGTATTAAGCATAGAAAGATCTTTAAGAATAAGCAATGCATATGGGTTTTTTGACAACTCTCATGCATTGCTTTTTTATTCCCCCTTATTCAACTTTCGCAAGTAGAGAAGTAGCGAGGGGCAAAATGAAACCATTTGTTTTTTTAGGCACGGATTACGCGGATTACACGGATAAATTATAACCGTTCGGGTATAAAAATGAAATATAAATCCGTGTTAATCCGTGTAATCCGTGCCTAAATCTATTTTTGACACATCCTCGTACTCCTGAAAGTTTAGCTTGCGAAACTTGAATTACCCCTATTTCAAGAATCCTTTCCCGACCCATTTGAAACTGTTCCATCGATGGACGAAGATGAGGCCGCGGATGTTCTCGTCGAGGGCAAAGACTGCCCACATGGCCACCAATCCCCAACCCATGCTGATGCCGAGCACATAGCTGCCGATGACCTGCACCGTCCACATCACGATGATGCCTACGTTCACGGGGAAATAGATGTCGCCGGCACTACGGAGGGCATTCACTCCGAAGAAGTTGAGTGCACGTCCGTGCTCAAGAAATACCTCTATCCAGAGAATGGATGCACCGGTGGCAATAATCCACGGGTCGGAGGTCAGCAACGAGAGTATCTGCTTGCCGAAGAGGGCGGTCAGTAGTGCAAGGCTGACGGACATGGCCGCTCCCATCCGCATGATACGTTTGCCGATGGTGTAGGCCGCCTGTATCTTCTTCATCCCCACAAGGTGGCCGATGAGGATGGCACCGCCCTGTGCGATGGAGAGGGCAAAGATGAAGGTGAACATCACGATGTTGGTCACATAGCTTCGCGTGGCCAGTGCCTGGTTGCTGATGATGTTGATGAAGTAGGTGATGACTATCTGCGAGAGGCTGTACGACATGTGTTCGCCAGCCGAGGGGATGCCTATCTTCAACAGATTCTTCAGCTCC